>NZ_RZSW01000830.1:0-1944 GCF_003997375.1 Mesorhizobium sp. M5C.F.Ca.IN.020.29.1.1
CAGTAGGGCCAGACCGAAAGCTTGTCCTCCTTTTCCGGCGGCTGCGGCCGGATGTCGAGCTGGGTGACACGAACGGCGCCTTGGCGGAAGGCGGTACCGACGCAGTCGGATGCGGTGTCGCCGCCACCGACGACGACAACATGCTGGCCGCCGGCGACGATCGGCCGCGAGGGCCACGCCACCGACTGGATCGGCTCGCCGCCGATGCGCTTGTTCTGCTGCACCAGATAGAGCATCGCATCATGCACGCCGTCGAGATCGTCGCCGGGAATGTTGGCCGGGCGCGGTGTTTCCGAACCGCCGCAATACAGCACAGCATCGTATTCGGCGAGCAGCTCCGCCACCGGTTTGTCGACGCCGACATTGACGCCGCAATGGAAGCTCACGCCCTCGCCTTGCATCTGCTCGATGCGCCGGTCGATATAGTGTTTCTCGATCTTGAAGTCGGGGATGCCGTAGCGCATCAGCCCACCCGGCCGGCTCTCGCGCTCATAGACGTGAACGTCGTGGCCGGCGCGGCCAAGCTGCTGGGCGGCCGCCATGCCGGCCGGCCCCGAGCCAATGACCGCGACGCGCTTGCCGGTCTTCTTTTCCGGCGGATAGGGCCGGATATGACCGGTTTCATAGGCCTTGTCGGCGATCGCCTGCTCGATCGTCTTGATGGCGACCGGAATGTCCTCGAGGTTGAGCGTGCAGGCTTCCTCGCAAGGCGCCGGACAGATGCGGCCGGTGAATTCCGGGAAATTGTTGGTCGAGTGCAGGTTGCGGATCGCATTGTCCCAGTCGCCATTGTAGACGAGGTCGTTCCAGTCCGGGATCTGGTTGTGGATCGGGCAGCCGGTCGGCCCGTGGCAGTACGGGATGCCGCAATCCATACAGCGCGCGGCCTGTTTCTCGACCTCCTTGTCCGACATCGGCAGCGTGAACTCGCGAAAATGCCGGATGCGGTCGGAAGCCGGCTGGTACTTGTGCACCTGCCGGTCGATCTCGAGAAACCCTGTTACCTTGCCCATAGTCCAGTCCCTGCTGTCCAGATGGCGCGCTCGAAGACGCACCCGTTAACCTCATAAGGCAGCCATGGCAACCTTCAGGCCGAGGCTAGGATTGTTGATGAAGGCGTCGACAGGGAAGCCTGGCTTCCCGGCAACTCCCAAAGCCTATTCCGCCGCCACGCCCATGCGCATGCGCTCCATTTCGATCAGCGCGCGACGGTATTCGACCGGCATGATCTTCCGGAATTTCGGCCGGAAAGTCGCCCAGTTATCGAGGATCTCGCGGCCGCGCACCGAACCCGTATAATGGACGTGGTTCGAGATCAGCTGATAAAGCCGCTCCTCGTCATGGCTGGTCATGTCGCCGGACACGTCGACGCGGCCTTTGTGGTCGAGGTCGCCGCCATGATGGAGCAGTTTCTCCATCAGGTCGTCTTCTTCGGGAACGGGTTCCAGTTCGACCATCGCCATGTTGCAGCGCTCGGCGAAATCACCTTCCTCGTCGAGCACATAGGCGACGCCGCCCGACATGCCGGCGGCAAAGTTGCGGCCGGTCTGGCCGATGACGACGACAATGCCGCCGGTCATGTACTCGCAGCCATGGTCGCCAACGCCTTCGACGACGGCGGCCACGCCCGAATTGCGAACCGCAAAACGCTCGCCGGCGACGCCGCTGAAATAGGCCTCGCCCTCGGTCGCGCCGTAGAGCACCGTGTTGCCGACGATGATCGACTCCGCTGCGACGATCTTGGTGTTCTCCGGCGGGCGGATGACGATGCGGCCGCCCGACAGGCCTTTGCCGACATAGTCATTGGCCGCACCGACCAGCTCGAACGAAACCCCACGCGCCAGGAAGGCGCCGAACGACTGGCCGGCGGTACCGGTGAGTTTCACCGCGATCGTGTCCTCGCGCAGGCCCTTGTGCTTGAAGCGCTTTGCCACTTCACCGGAC
>NZ_RZSW01000831.1:0-1943 GCF_003997375.1 Mesorhizobium sp. M5C.F.Ca.IN.020.29.1.1
GAAAACCACGATTGTGGCGAGTGGCATGAACCAAGCTAACACCAGGTCAAGCAATGCCCACATCCGTATTGCGGCAGGTGTAGATGGAAGCCCGGTCGTCTTCATTCGCTTCTTCACCATTGAATCTCTCGGAGGAGCGCCCGGGTAAGATGCGGGCGCTCCCGTACTTTGCGACAGTCCGTATCAGGGACAGGCGGGCCGATTTTCCGGCAGGTAATCACGAGTGTAGTAGTCAGTAATTGGCTTAGTGTTAGGAAGCCCAAGATAGGTCGTCAGCAGCTCATAGGTGATGTTCCAATTGGCATCGGGAACATCCCCGAGAGTAGAAGCTCCCTCTACGCACAGGGCCGGGATAATCAGGTTCTGTGCGGTCCAGATACTTGCATCCCGGCTGTTCGCCTTCGGGTACATTTCCAACAGAGCGTCTGCCGCCGCGTCGGGATCCCTGCGCGCTGCATCCCAGCCCTTTAGCGACGCCTCTATGAAGCGTTTGTAGAGATCAGGATTCGCAGCCAGCTTATCTTCCCGGGCGATCAGGCTAAGGCCGACCGTGGGGATGCCATTCTCGCGGTACAGGATCGCCGTGGTCTCGATGCCCCGATCACGCAGTGGAGCGCTTATCGATCCAGGGTCGGACAACACCACATCAACCTTTTTCTCGGTCAAAAGACCAAGAAACGCCGCGCCGTCGACACTGATGATCTCCATGTCAGATTGCTCGAGACCATTCGCTTTGAGCAGAGGGTCAAGGAGGGCGGTCTGGGAACACCCGGCGCAAACCGCAACCTTTTTGCCCTTCAGATCCTTGATCGTTTCGATGCCGCTTTCTTTGAGAGAGATCGCAGCGGACGTGTTGCCTTCCAAGATCGGGGCGATGATCTTGAAGTTCGCTCCCTTTGAAGCCACGTTCATTGCAGCGGGGGCATCTGCGTACCCGACGTCCGTTTGACCGGTTGCCACGAGCTGCGAGGTGATGGAGGAACCTCGCCCTTCTTCGAATTCAATGTCGATGCCGAGCTCCTCATAGAAGCCCAGCTTCTTCGCTAAGACAAAGCCGAGGTCGCCATCGTCAGCCGTCCAGTTGAAGGTGAACTTCATTTTATCGGCCGCGAGTGACAGCGAGCTGCTCATTCCTACCGCAAGCGCTGCCAGAAAAATGCTTCTTCCCATTGTTTTAATGAGTGTTCTTCCTTCAGTGTTCATGTCCATTCCCCTTTCGCTTCTTAGAGTGCTCGACTAATGTTTCTCGGCATGCCTGAGCCAAGGCATGCAAGATTTCTCCGCCGCCTGAACGACATAGGTGAGCAATATTCCGAGCAGCGCGGCGCAGAAGAGAAGCGCGAAAATAAGTGCCACGTCACCGACCCTCATCGCGCGCAGCACCAGGTAACCAATACCGCTGTTGGAGCCGATATATTCGGCAATGATGACTGACGTGACCGATAGAACGATGCTGACCTTAAATCCGGAAAAGATGTGGGGCAGCGCTGCGGGCAGGCGGATCAGGTATAGCGTTTGCCACCAATTCGCGCCCATCGAGCGGGAAATATAAAAGATATCCCGGTCAACCGACTTAAAACCGGCGATGCTGTCGACCATGATCGGAAAGAAGACAAACATCACCGTCAGGATGATTGCCGATGTATGCCCGAAGCCGAACCAGATGATGAGAAGGGGCAGCAGCGCAATCTTCGGCGCGATTTGAAACAGCAAAATCAGCGGATACAAACTGCGCTCGAGGAGCGGACTGATTGCCACAAAAAAAGCAAGCGGAATAGCCAGGAGTGCGCCAACAGAAAATCCAACGGCGATAAGCGTCAGGCTTTCAAGTGCGCTTGGCCAGATGAACTCGAACTCCACGAAAATCCGGGTGAAGATCTTCGTGGGGGCTGGCAGGATATAGTGGGACGTATCCAGCAGGTTGATGGTGATTTCCCATACCG
>NZ_RZSW01000832.1:0-1940 GCF_003997375.1 Mesorhizobium sp. M5C.F.Ca.IN.020.29.1.1
ATCCGTATCTGCGCGAGCGAATGAGTGATTTCGACGATCTCGCCAATCGGTTGCTACGCCAGTTGATGGGGCGAGGGCCGGACGATGTCGCGGCCTCGCTACCGAAGGACGCCATCATCGTCGCCCGCTCGATGGGGGCTGCCGAACTGCTCGATTATCCCAGGGACAAGCTGCGCGGGCTGGTGCTCGAGGACGGCGCGGCGACCAGCCACGTCGTTATCGTGGCGCGGGCCATGGGCATACCGGTAGCGGGCCAGATGAGGGGCGCCGTTTCCATGGCGGAAAACGGCGACGCGATCATTGTCGACGGCGAAGAAGGTGCGATCCATCTGCGCCCTCAGCCCGACCTCGAAGCCGCCTATGCCGAAAAGGTCCGCTTCCGGGCGCGGCGGCAGGAGGTCTATCGCGAACTGCGCAAGAAGCCGTCGGTGACCAAGGACGGCGTCCAAGTCGACCTTTTGATGAATGCGGGCCTGGCCGTCGATCTGCCGCAGCTTGCGGAGGCGGGCGCCGCCGGCATCGGCCTATTCCGTACCGAGCTGCAATTCATGGTCGCCTCGACCTTTCCGCGTGCGGAAGCCCAGGAACGGCTCTACCGCGACGTGCTCGACGCGGCGCGCGGCAAGCCGGTGACCTTCCGCACCATCGATATCGGCGGCGACAAGGTGCTACCCTACTTCAAGGACACGATCCAGGAAGAGAACCCGGCGCTCGGCTGGCGCGCCATCCGCCTGACGCTCGACCGGCCGGGCCTGTTGCGCACCCAGATCCGCGCGCTTCTAAAGGCCTGCGGTGGGCGTGAACTGAAGCTGATGCTGCCTATGGTGACGGAGCTCGGCGAGATCGCACAGGCGCGCGAAATCATCGATCGCGAGGTGCGGCATCTGTCGCGTTTTGCCCATCATCTGCCGACCAGCCTGAAGCTCGGGGCCATGCTGGAAGTGCCGTCGCTGCTGTTCCAGCTCGACGAGCTGATGAAGGCCGTCGATTTCGTCTCGGTCGGCTCGAACGATCTGTTCCAGTTCGTTATGGCGGTCGATCGCGGCAACACGCAGCTCTCCGACCGTTTCGATGCGCTGTCGACGCCGTTCCTGCGCGTTCTGAAGCAGATTGCCGACGCCGGGGTGCGCAATCAAACCTCGGTGACCTTGTGCGGCGAACTGGCCGGCAAGCCGATCTCGGCGATGGCGCTGATCGGCCTTGGCTACCGGTCGATCTCGATGTCGCCGGCTTCGATCGGTCCGGTCAAGGCGATGCTGACGGAACTGCCGCTAGCCGAGCTGGAGACGTTCTTCGACGACAATCTTATGGCGCCGGCCTACGGGTTGCCGATGCGGGCGCTGCTGCAAGCCTTTGCCGACGACCGCTCCATTCCGTTGTAGACCTTCACCATGATCAACCTGCCCCGCGACCGTATGGATCAAGTCGTCAAGCGTTTCGATATGCTCGAAGCGCAGATGTCGGCCGGGCCGGCGGCGGACGCCTATGTCAGGATGGCGTCGGAATATGCCGACATGCAGGAGATGGTGGCAAAGATCAGGCAGCTGCGTGGCGCCGAGCATGAACAGGCCGACTTGCAGGCGATGCTCGCCGACAAAAGCACCGATGCCGAAATGCGGGCATTGGCCGAGGCCGATCTGCCCGAGGTCAGGGAACGCATCGAGGCGCTGCAGAGGGACATCCAGATCCTGCTTCTGCCCAAGGATGCCGCAGACGACAAGAACGCCATCCTCGAAATCCGCGCCGGCACCGGCGGCGACGAGGCGGCTCTCTTTGCTGGCGACCTGTTCCGCATGTACGAACGCTATGCTGCGGCACGCGGCTGGCGTTTCGAGACGGTGTCGGCGAGCGAGGGTGAGGTCGGCGGCTACAAGGAAATCATCGCCACCATTTCGGGCAAGGGGGTCTTCGCCCATCTGAAATTCGAGTCCGGTGTGCAT
>NZ_RZSW01000833.1:0-1932 GCF_003997375.1 Mesorhizobium sp. M5C.F.Ca.IN.020.29.1.1
GGCGGCGGCGGGGGCGCCCGAGCCCGCCGCAAGCCAGACGGATGATGCGGGCGCAAAACGGCAGCGGTACGAGCCGGCGCCAGGCAAACAGCCGGGCGAGGCCACTGTTGCCTTGAACGTGCCGAGACCGGATCTGCCGCCGAAAAATGCCCTCGACCACGCTGCGCAACGGGTCTCCTGGGTGCGCGACTTCAACGGCGGCGACTGTTTCTATGCGACGTTGACGTCGGCAACCGAGGCCGCCGTTGCGATCGAAGGATTGGGCACGGAGGTCCAGCCATTCGAACGAATGTTGTCCGATTTCCAGGCAAGATTCCGTGTCGAACCGGACATCAGCGTCCGCCTCATTGAGCCGGCTCAATGCGAAGTCACCAACTTTCTGCGCTTTCTTGACCAGATGCCGGCTGACAAGCCGCAGCTTGTTCTCGATCGAACGACGGTGCCAAGCGGCTCGCCGATCGGCGGCAAGCTGGTGACGCATGGCGGCCTTATTTCCAGCGTGCTGCTGATCGACCACAGGGGCATGGCATTCAGCCTTGACGATCGTATCCAGGCGCAAGCGGACAAGGCCACTTTCAACATTCCGATCGATCTCGGCGCAGCCGACAAGGCGGCCGGCAAGGTCGTGCCGCAGATCATAATGGTGATCACGGGTCCACAGGATATTCAGGCTGCGGCGTTCTCCGCGCCGACACCAGCCGCGCTGCTGCTGCCCAGGATTCTCGATGAGATCGACGCCAACCGAGCTGAGTTCTCCGCAACGGCAAAGTACTTCCGGCTCGGCGGGTAGCATGAACTCCGATGGACCACCGCCGCTCGCGCATTTCCTTCCTGACAACTGTCCCGCCCAACAGTCAGCGTGACCAGCTTCGCGGCCTGCTTGGCCTGAGAGGCCGTATCAGACTTGCGGTCATGTTGGGCGCGACATTGCTGGCTCTCCTGTCGTCCCACGAAGCGCGCGCCGAATTCACCGTCTGCAATCAGACGCTCGACGTCGTCAATCTCGCTGTCGGCCAGAAGGTCGACAATGCGGACCAGACCGATGGCTGGTGGACCATCGGCGCAAATCAGTGCGTGAACGTCATCCGCGAGGAACTCACCAACCGCTACATTTACATCTATGCGACGGACGTCTTTGGCCATGCGACCCTGACCGGGTCGACCGAAATGTGCATCGACCGGCGGCGTTTCTCGATACGCGGCATCGATGAATGCTGGCAGCGCGGCCATATCGCCGCACGATTTCTCGAAGTCGATACGCTTGAACAGGTGCGGTGGACCTTTTTTCTGACCGGAAGCAATCCGTGACGCACAGTATCGACACAAGCTTCAGGTTGAAAAAGCAGGCGCGCGCCGCCCTGCGCAGACGCAGGCTCTGGCGCAGGCTGCTTGCCGGTCTTGCCGTGGCTGTCCTGTTGTCGACCGCTGCCGGCTTCTATCTCACCGCGGATTATTGGTCGTTTGGCGACGAGGATGAGGAGTTGCAGGCCGTCGAGGGAACCGACGATGTGCCCGCCGATGCATCGGTCTATGTGCCTGCCATCATCGATCTCGCAGGAGACCCGATGTGGATCACCCTTGCGCCCGACACCGACGCCGCAACAAAAAGCCAAGTGATCCCGCGCCCGGCAGGACTCGATCAGGCTGGAGTTTCTCCCCAGATCGAGATTCTGGCTGACGTGATGCTTAGCGCCAGCGAAAAGTTCATGACAACGATACCGTCCACGCAAGAAGACTTCGCATTCTTCCAGGCACAGCGACAGACCGCGCCGGCGTCATCCAACGATCTGCAAGACGATGTTCAGCCACCGCCCGTTCTAAACGAGGCTCCGGTTGCTTCGGACCCGCAGGTGGACGCCGATGATGCCGAAGCAGGTTGGGGCGAAACAATCGATTCAAGCGAGGCAGCCCTTCCCACGTTCCGGAAAACCC
>NZ_RZSW01000834.1:0-1920 GCF_003997375.1 Mesorhizobium sp. M5C.F.Ca.IN.020.29.1.1
TTGTAGAAATTCTTGTCCTCGGCAGACAGGAAGGCCGCCTTGACACGATCCGGCACCGCCTGGATCGGCAAATACAGGCGCCGCTCGCGCGCATATTCGGCCATCAGCGCACCGTCGGATGCATGGATGCGGGTCGTCACTGGCGGTTCATACTTGGCCAGCACCTCGTAGTCGGGCAGATCCTTCGACAAATGGCTGATATAGATCGCCACGCCCGCCGCGACCAAAAGGGCCAGCGCCGTGCCGATGCCGAAGAAATAGCCAATGAGACGAATCATGCCCGCTCCAGTCCTTGGTTCGGGAATTTCCTAAACGAAGCCGCCTTTCGCGCAAGCTTTCGAGACGATCCCGACCGGTAATCGAAAACCCATGTCGCCACCATGTGGGCAAAATGCGGCAGCCTGGAATTTCGGCTTCGAATGGCCAAAATATAAGTGCAAAGTGTTGTCGTCGTGCAACGCTGCCTCTGGTTGTGGCGAGGGCCGGCGTCTCAGCCTCCGGTTCCGGCTCCGGCCTTGGTTGAAGCGAACAGGGCGATCGCATTGGTTATGCTCTGGGCCGCCTTGCCGCGCCAATCGGCGCTGAGCAGTTGCGCCTCGTCCTTGGCGTTCGACAGATAGCCGAGTTCGACCAGCACGGAGGGGACATCCGGCGCCTTCAACACTTTGAAGCTGGCCGAACGCTGCGGATTGTTGATGAGGCCGACACTGGTGGAAAGCTGGCCGACCAAAGTCTGGGCGAAACTCATCGAGAAACTATGCGTCTCGCGCCGAATCAGGTCGATCAGGATGTCGGTCACTTCCTTGTTGTCGTCCTTGATTTCCATGCCGGCAAATTGGTCGGAAAGGTTTTCACGGTCGGCGAGCGCCTGCGCTTCCGGGTCGGAAGCCTTGTCGGAGACCGTGTAAACGGTTGCGCCGCGAAGGCCCTTGACCCTGATCGTGTCGGCGTGGATCGAAATGAGCAGATCGGCCTCGTGCTGGCGGGCTATGCGCACGCGGTCGTCCAGCCGCAGGAATTGATCTGTCTCGCGCGTCATGAACACGTCGTATTTGCCGACTGCGGCAAGTCTTTCCCGCAATTCGGTGGCGAAGGCGAGCGTGACGTTCTTCTCGACCGTGCCGTTCAGGCCCTCGGCGCCGCCGTCGATGCCGCCATGGCCTGGATCGATGACGACGGTGAAGCGATGGCCTGGATTGGAGACCGGGCCGGTGCCGACCCTGCCACCCTTGTCGGAGGAGACCGTCGAGCCGGTGGTCAGCGCCTGATTGGCAAGAGCGGCGTCGAACTCCCGCACGGACGCCGCCGACATGTCGATAGCGATGCGGTAGCCGCTGCTGTCATCGTTCTTGAGCACGTCGAGCCTGTCGACGGCGAACGGGCCCTTGCCGGTGAGAATCAGCCGCGACACCCCCTCGCCGAGATCGCCGTAGCGCACGCTCCTGACCAGGCCGCGCGCCTTCACATCCTTGGCATTGATGGCGAATTTCGTGCTTGGCAGGTCGACGACCAGACGGTGGGGGCCGCGCAGCAGAAACCATTTGACGTCGGGTTCGCGATCGAAATTCATGACGATGCGCATCTTGGTGGCGTCACCCGCCATTTTGTAGCTCGTCACCGCGAGCGGTGCGTCGGCAGCAAAGGAAACCGGCGAAAAGGCCAGGCAAGCGACAACCACCAACAGCAGACAAGCAGCGCGGAAGTAGGCAGCGTAGAAGAAAATGCCTCCGGCGCGACTGCTCTTGTGCGTGAAGACTGCCAGTCCCATCTCTTTCCAGTCGCTCCGGTTTGGCGCCAGGCGCCCAATCTTGTTTGTCGGAGTGTCGGCGTCTTGTCGAATGCCGGTTAGGCCGCGAACTCAATTAACGATTGGTATCCAGAGAAGGTTAACCAAGTCTTTTCATGCAAAGGCTTAAGCTG
>NZ_RZSW01000835.1:0-1913 GCF_003997375.1 Mesorhizobium sp. M5C.F.Ca.IN.020.29.1.1
AGCGTGCGGTGAGGTCGCAGGCCTTGCGCATGCCGGCAAAGCCCCCTTCGCCGTAGAGGCGGATCTGGCCGGTGTTTCTGAGTGGTGCCGTGGCGGCGTCGAGATAGGTGACCATTGTGTCCGTCTTGCCGGAAGAAAGGGCTTCTGATGAGCCCGCGCGAAAAGTCTCTCAGATTTGGCACCGGACGGCGCCAGGTTCAAGGACGAACTGCCGGCGATGGGCTCAAGCCGGCGATATTCATGTCTTGCGGCTTCATCCTGTGCCTGTCCAGCCCGTGCCAGGGTTGTTCGTCCGCACTGACGACATATTTCTGAGCGACAAGTGGGGAACGCGTTCTGGAGAGACACGAATGGACAGATTGCAATTCGAGGTGCCGGTTCGCATCACGACAGCGCCTGGCCTGCCGGTCGAGGAAATCTACAGCGTCGAACAGGCGCTGGATTTCCTGCAAGGCTGGCCGGTTCGCCGGCAGGGCCCGGTCTATCAGGCCGCGTTCAATGCCTGCTTTGGCGCCACGGTCGACCTGGTCGAGACCGAGGATGCTTGCCGGGCGTTCATGGCGTTCTGCCGGGTAAGCCGCCTCCTGGCCAGGGACATGCTGGTTCCGCGCAAGCGCGGAGGCGAGGCAAGGGGGCTGAGGGTTTAGCGGCCGAGCCGGGCAGTCCCAGCGAACTGCTTAATGCATCCCACACTTCCATGCGTTCGACGAGCGGCAAATCTGCCCCAGAGCGGCATGCCTTCGGTGATGCTGTGCCAGCCAGTCACGAATCGGCTATGGCTCCGGCATGCAGGAAACGTCTCTTTACATCCCGGTGAAGCGGTTTCTTGAGAGCCTGGAATTCACCGTTAAAGGCGAAGTTGGTGGTTGCGACGTCGTGGGATTGCGTGACGGCGAGCCGCCCGTGGTCGTCATCTGCGAATTGAAATTGCAGTTCAACCTCGAACTCATACTTCAAGGTGTCGATCGTGCTGCGTCATGCGATGAGGTCTGGCTCGCGGCGCGGATGTCGACCCGCGGCAAAGGCCGCGAGCATGACCGTCGGTTCCGCGCACTCTGCCGGCGACTCGGGTTCGGGCTTCTGGGGGTTGGTTCCGCCGGCAACGTCGAATTGCTGCTCAGCCCGGCCGCTTTGCCGCCCCGGCGAGACCCGAGACGAAGATCGCGCCTGGTGGACGAGCATCGTCGCCGGCGCGGCGACCCTGTAGTCGGCGGCGGCTCGCGTACGCCGATAATGACCGCTTACCGGCAGGATGCGCTGGCCTGCGCCGCTGCGATGGTCGACGGCCCGAAGCGCCCGCGCGACTTGAAAGCCATTTCACCACGCGCCGCCAATATCCTGCTTCACAATGTCTATGGCTGGTTCGCCAGGGCCGAGCGCGGCGTCTATGCGCTGACGGACGTTGGCCGCGCTGCGTTACACCGCTGGCCCCAACCGGCTCCATAACGGGGCGGCGCCGAGTTTGTTTGAGCGGCTTGCCGCGGGCAGGGGAGACAACGTACCTCTCCCGACTTGGCAACGATCAGAGTCGGCGCGGGCTGTATCGGTTGTCGCTCGCCGTGGAAAGCATTATTGCACAAGGCGAAACGTGGCAGCCTCTTCCGAGTTGCTTATCTGCCTTGTGCACACCCGTTGATGCAGCGAAATACGACAAGATGAGTTGCGTCGAACTCAAACGCGGGCACCGTCGCCGGCGAGATATCGCAAACTGCGATCGCCCGCGGCAAGATTGTTCAAACAAATAGTCCAAACTGGCTATGAGGCGGCCAGCGCGTCGCCTCCATTGTCACTGCCACGCCAGAGCGCAAAAATCGAGCGATTCGGCGGCAGGAGACAGTGAAGGCAGCAGCCAGAAACAACAAATGTTGATATTTGCGTTACCAAGCGCGTCGAGCGGATCGGCACGTCTAGGA
>NZ_RZSW01000836.1:0-1911 GCF_003997375.1 Mesorhizobium sp. M5C.F.Ca.IN.020.29.1.1
GTCGAAAGACCAAAACATTGCGCTGATGCGCCAGTTCGTCCTCGAGCAGGTGCTGTCACGCGGGCAGGTCGCGGACTGGGTCTATCACGACGAGACCTCTCCTGGTGGCGCCGATTCCTTTCATCTTGGCGAGCGCCAGGATGGGATCGGCGCGCGCAATCCTCATGTCCATCTGATGACGACACTGCGGCCTCTGACCGAGAACGGATTCGGGCCCAAGAAGGTCGCCGTGATCGGGCAAGACGGGCAAGTCCTGCGCAACGAGGCCGGCAAGATCGTCTATCGGCTGTGGTCCGGCGAGAAGGCCGAGTTCCTCGAGCAGCGCAATGGCTGGCTCGATCTGCAGAACCAGCATCTGGCGCTCGCCGGTTTCGAGATCCGCGTCGACGGGCGCTCCTATGCGGAGCGTGGCATCGACCTGGTGGCGACGACCCATATCGGCGTGGCGACGAAGGCGATCGACCGGAAGGGAGAGAAGGCCGGCTGGTCTCCGAAGCTCGAACGCATCGAGCTGTTCGAGGAGCGTAGGGCCGAAAACCGCAAACGCATCCTGCGCCGACCGGAGATCGTGCTCGATGTAGTCTCTTCGGAAAAGAGCGTCTTTACCGAGCGCGACGTCGCGAAGGTGCTGCATCGCTATATCGATGATGCCGGCGCCTTTCGAAATCTGATGGCGCGCATCCTTGAGAGCCCAAAACTGCTTCGCATCGAGCGCGAGAGTGTCGACTTCGCGACCGGAGAGAGGATGCCGGCGCGCTACACGACGCGCGCGCTGATCCGCCTGGAAGCCGGCATGGCGCGGCGGGCGATCTGGCTGTCGGAGCGGAGCTCGCATGGCGTTCGTGAAAAGGTGCTGGAGCGCGTCTTCGCGGGGCATGAGCGGCTGTCGGCCGAGCAGAGGACGGCAATCGAGCATGTCGCACAGCCGGGTGCCATCGCCGCTGTCGTCGGCCGCGCCGGCGCCGGCAAGACCACCATGATGAAGGCCGTGCGCGAAGCCTGGGAGCTCGCCGGCTACCGCGTGGTCGGGGGCGCGCTCGCAGGCAAGGCGGCCGAGGGTCTGGAGAAGGAAGCGGGCATCAGGAGCCGCACCCTGGCGTCATGGGAGCTGCGCTGGAACGAGGGCAGGGACAGGCTCGACGCCAGCACCGTCTTCGTCCTCGACGAGGCCGGCATGGTCGCCTCGAAGCAGATGGCGCTGTTCGTTGAAGCCGCCGTCAAGGCCGGCGCCAAGCTGGTCCTGGTCGGCGATCCCGAGCAGCTCCAGCCGATCGAGGCGGGTGCTGCGTTCCGGGCGATCATCGAGCGCATCGGCTATGCCGAGCTCGAGACCATCTACCGCCAGCGCGAGGACTGGATGCGCGCCGCCTCCCTCGACCTGGCGCGCGGCCGGATTGCGGAGGCGGTCTCAGCCTATCGGCAGCAGGGCAGGGTGCTCGGCTCCGTGCTGAAGGCCGAAGCGGTCGCCGGCCTGATCGCAGATTGGGATCGGGACTACGATCCCGCGAAGAGCTCGCTCATCCTGGCGCATCTGCGCCGCGACGTCCGCATGCTCAACATGATGGCGCGCGAGAAGCTCGTCGAACGTGGCCTCGTCGGCGAGGGTCATGCGTTCCGAACCGAGGACGGCGTCCGCCACTTCGACGCCGGCGACCAGATAGTTTTCCTGAAGAACGATGGCGCTCTCGGTGTGAAGAACGGCATGATCGGCAAGGTGATCGAGGTCGCGCCGAACCGCATCGTCGCAGCGATCGGCGAAGGTGACCACCGTCGTCAGGTGACGGTCGATCAGCAGCTCTACCGCAACCTCGACCACGGCTACGCCACCACCATCCACAAGGCCCAAGGCGCCACCGTCGATCGGGTGAAGGTGCTCGCCTCGCTCTCGCTCGACCGGCACCTGACCTATGT
>NZ_RZSW01000837.1:0-1905 GCF_003997375.1 Mesorhizobium sp. M5C.F.Ca.IN.020.29.1.1
CGCGGACGTTGTGCTTGCGCTTCATGAAGTCCTTGGCGGTCTCGACCGCCACGGCCGCGTCGCGGCAATAGGCGTCGGCGCCGACGGCTTTGCCGAATTCCTCGTTGAGCGGCGCACCGCCGACCAGCACGACATAGTCGTCGCGGATGCCCTTTTCCTTCATTGTATCGATGACGACCTTCATATAGGGCATGGTCGTCGTCAGCAGCGCCGACATGCCGACGATGTCAGGCTGGTGCTGTTCGATGGCGTCGAGATATTTTTCCACCGCATTGTTGATGCCGAGGTCGATGACGTCGAAGCCGGCGCCTTCCATCATCATGCCGACGAGGTTCTTGCCGATGTCGTGGATGTCGCCCTTGACGGTGCCGATCACCATCTTGCCCTGCTTCGGCGCGCCGGTGGCGGCAAGCAGCGGACGCAGGATGGCCATTCCCGCCTTCATCGCGTTGGCGGACAACAGCACTTCCGGCACGAACAGGATGCCGTCGCGAAAATCCTCGCCGACGATGCGCATGCCTTCGACCAGTGCCTCGGTCAGCACCTTGTAGGGCGCCCAGCCGCGCTCGAGAAGGATGTTGGTGCCTTCCTCGATCTCTTCCTTCAGCCCGTCATAAAGGTCGTCGTGCATCTGCTGCACGAGCTCGTCGTCGGAAAGCTCGGAAAGGATGATCTCGTCGTCGGCCATTTTTAATCCAGCTCCTTGCCGCACGGATACAGTTGCGGGGCCCCAATATCACGTCAATACCTAACCCGCTACAGGCTTGCGTCCATAGCTGATTTGCGACTTCCCGCAAAAGGAAAGCGACTGCAAATCTATTGGAATTCTTGTCGATTTTGCGACAGGCGTTGGCGCTGGCGGGCCGTTTCGAATAGGGTGCATGGCTACGATCCGGCCAGAAGCCGCGATATGCGGCCGTAATAATCAGGCCAGAACAAAAGTCAGGGAAGAACGATCATGAGTGAGAACGCGCCGGTCGACCAGGAAGCGTCAAACGCGCGGCGCGGACGCGCCGCCAGCGGTGGTGCCGCTGCCCGCCGGGCAGCGCGCTCGGGTGGCGGCCCCGGCACCCAGCTCACCTACATCAAGCGCAGGATCAACGTCTATGAGGTGCTGGACGAGGAAGGGCTGGCGCTGATCGAGAAGAACACCGACACGGTGCTCGAGGAGATCGGCATCATCTTTCGCGACGACGCGGAGGCGCTGCAGCTGTGGAAAGAGGCCGGCGCCGACGTCAAAGGCGAGCGCGTGCATTTCCCGAAGGGCCTCTGCCGCTCACTTTTGAAATCCGCGCCGTCCGTCTATACCCAGCATGCGCGCAATGCCGAACGTTCGGTGCAGATCGGCGGCAACGCCACCGTCTTCGCGCCGGTCTACGGCCCGCCCTTCGTGCGCGACCTCAATGGCGTCAGGCGTTATGCGACGATCGAGGACTTCCGGAATTTCGTGAAGCTCGCCTATATGGCGCCGTCGATACACCATTCGGGCGGCACGGTGTGCGAGCCGGTCGACGTGCCGGTCAATAAACGCCATCTCGACATGGTCTACAGCCACATCAAATATTCGGACAAGCCGTTCATGGGCTCGGTCACCGCGCCCGAGCGCGCCGAAGACACGGTGGCGATGGCCAAGATCGTGTTCGGCGACGATTTCGTCGAAAACAACACGGTGCTAACCAGCCTGATCAACGCCAATTCGCCGATGGTGTTCGACGAGACCATGCTGGGTGCGCTGAAAGTCTATTCGCGTCACAACCAGGCCTGCATCGTCACGCCGTTCATTCTCGCCGGCGCAATGAGCCCGGTGACGGTCGCCGGCACGCTGACCCAGGTTCTGGCCGAAGTGCTGGCCGGCGCGTCGTTCACGCAGCTGATCCGGCCGGGCGCGCCGGTGCTGTTCGGCAC
>NZ_RZSW01000838.1:0-1903 GCF_003997375.1 Mesorhizobium sp. M5C.F.Ca.IN.020.29.1.1
CTTCGAATTCGGCATGGATCACGGCGCATTGCCGGCGACGCTCAACTATCGCGGCTACACGAAGTCATCCTGCACTTCGATCAACCACGTCGTCTGCCATGGCATTCCCGACAACAAGCCGTTGAAGGACGGCGACATCGTCAACATCGACGTCACCTACATCCTCGATGGCTGGCACGGCGACTCCTCGCGCATGTATCCGGTGGGCACGATCAAGCGCGCCGCCGAGCGCCTGCTCGAGGTCACGCATGAATGCCTGATGCGCGGCATCGCGGCGATCAGGCCCGGCGCCCGCACCGGCGCCATCGGCGCCGCCATCCAGACCTATGCCGAAGGCGAGCGCTGCTCGGTGGTGCGCGATTTCTGCGGCCACGGCGTCGGCCAGCTCTTTCACGACGCGCCGAACATCCTGCACTATGGCAGCGCCAGCGAGGGCGTCGAGATGCGGCCGGGCATGATCTTCACCGTCGAACCGATGATCAATCTCGGCCGGCCGCACGTAAAAGTGCTGTCGGATGGCTGGACGGCGGTGACACGCGACCGCTCGCTGTCGGCGCAGTACGAGCACACGATCGGCGTCACCGAGACCGGGTGCGAGATTTTCACGCTGTCGCCAAAAAACCTCGACCGCCCGGGCCTGCCGGCATAGTGTCCTGCCGGTATAGTGTTCGACAAGTCGCGGGCATCTGCCCGGTAAATGCTGGATATGGGCGGCCTATGGGGAAAACCAGCGACGAAGACGAACGCATCTTCTTTCCCGAAAGACCGATAAAATCGCTCGCGAAAGCCAAGTCGGTCGAAAAGCCGCATTATCTCGGTCATCGCGACCGCTTGCGCCAACGTTTCGCGGCCGCGGGTTCCGACGCCCTCCCCGACTACGAATTGCTGGAGCTCTTGCTCTTCCGCCTGATCCCCCGCTCCGACACCAAGCCCGTCGCCAAGGCGCTGCTGGCGCGTTTCGGCACGCTTGCCGAGGTGCTTGGCGCGCCTGTCGCGCGACTTGAAGAGGTCAGGGGTATCGGCCCGGCAGTGGCGCTCGATCTGAGGATCGTTGCCGCGGCCGCCCAACGCGCGGCACGTAGCGAGATCAAAGGCCGCGAGGTCTTGTCGTCCTGGACGCAGGTTCTCGGATACTGCCGGTCGGTAATGGCCTTCGAGGAGCGCGAGCAGTTCCGTATCCTGTTTCTCGACAAGAAAAACGCGCTGATCGCCGACGAGGTGCAGCAGGTCGGCACCGTCGACCACACGCCGGTCTATCCGCGCGAAGTGGTCAAACGCGCGCTCGAACTCTCCGCCACGGCGATCATCTTGGCGCACAATCATCCGTCAGGGGATCCGACGCCGTCGCGCGCCGACATCGAGATGACCAAGCTGGTCATCGAGACGGCCAAACCGCTCGGCATTGCCGTCCACGATCACATCATCATCGGCAAGAAGGGTCATGCCAGCATGAAGGGCCTGCTGCTGATCTGACGCCCGATCCGAGCATGCATCGGCTTCTTGTCGAAAGCGTACGGTCTCGTGTCAAGAAATATCTCCAGGCAGAGAGGGGCGCGCCGCGAGAGCACGGCTACCAACCGCCATCGCGAGCGCGACGACAATCAGAACCGCCGCGACTGCGAACGTGATCCGCATGCCGGCGGCAACGGCCTCGGGGCGCGCCGTTGCGATGTCGATCGTCACTGAGGCGAATGCGAACACGGCGCCCATGGCGGATGCACCGGTGATGAGCCCGAGATTGCGCGACAAATTGAGCAAGCCGGAAATGACGCCCCGCTGGTCCGGGCGGATATCCGACATGACGGCGGTGTTGTTGGCCGTTTGGAACAGCGCATAGCCTGATGTGACGATTGCGATCGGAGCGATGTAGCCAGGGATGCCTGATATTGTCGGCATCATGGAT
>NZ_RZSW01000839.1:0-1902 GCF_003997375.1 Mesorhizobium sp. M5C.F.Ca.IN.020.29.1.1
TAAGTGAGGCCGCCCGTAAGTGTCGGGCTGCGCGATGGCGCCGCCGGCGGAGTTATCCATGGTAGTCGCGCTCCATTTGGACTGATCTATTTCACGATCAAGCAGGCGGTCCCTTCAACCGCGCGTCTTGTATTGCTTCGAGGCGTTGTAGATCTCTTTTATGATGGCCTCGTGGGGCAGGAGATCGACCAACAATTGAGCCAGCCCGCCATCCTTGCCTCCTGCTTGCATATGGTACGAAGACTGCGGACGTTGTTCGTTGCAGCAAAGAAAGTTGGCTCTGACCAGCCGCCGGACGTGGCGTCGAACCTGCTCGCGAGGCAGACTGGTAATATCGGCCAGCTCGCCGACGGTTAGATCCGCATGCGCGCAAAGGCCCAGGATTCGAAGGCGATCAAGATGCGCTGCCCTCCTTAGGCGATTTACCAGTGTCAACATTGGTTGGCATCAACCCGGACGGGATGCAGGAAGCCGCTAGCCCTTCTATCCCCATCAATCCGCATGAGATCTCTTCTCGTCATTTGCTGTAAATCCGCTGGTATTGATGCTAATGGAAGATGGATCACAGTCCTTTCTACCACTAAGACGTCAGATATTGTGGCGAATGTACCACCTGACAGGAGACTACGCTCACGAACATTATGTGAATTTTTTTTAAAGTTGCTGAGAAAGCAAGGACGAGGTTTGGCGAATGTCTCGCCGTCGACTGTCGAATCCTGCCCGATGGGATTATGGGGTGCGTAGCCTGCTTGTCCTTTCCACATGACCGCGACGATGGGGCGAAGGCGGCTGACATAGCTCTGGAGCATGCTGCGGTGTCTTTGGCCTGAAGCCGAGGAAGGCGGACCGTGGCTTCCGCGCCGCTGCGGGAGCCGCGAACAGGCCAAGTGGATCAGCCGGGTGTTGCCGTCATAGAGCGTGAGACCCAAAGCTGGCCACCTGAGGCTGACGCACCTCTCTGCGTCCACCTTGCTCTCGAAGCCCATCGGCATAGCGCGCGATAATGACTTGACCGCGTGCGTGCCGACAAGCGATCGGTGAGCGCAAGGATCGAGGGTGCAGTGCAGGATAATGCTGTTTTAAATCAGCGCTGTTTTCAGCCGACTGCCTTGAGCGTGGGCACAAGGATATAGGCCCAAGGCAGGAGATCATCGTCTGGCTGTTCGGGAGGCCGCCGTGGGCGCGCGACAGCCGTCCCTTCGGCTGCGCAGCTCCGCCACCATCCGCGCCGTGCCTTCCGGAGACCATTCCCGCTGCCGTCCGGCGCCCGTGAAAACCTCGACCCGGCGCACCGGCTCGAGATAGCTGGGCTCAGCGTAACTCTGAAGTCGTCATATACCGAAGCCTTCACAGACTTCGGACATCCCCCTCACAGCCCGATCCAGATGGCGTCAGGAACACCGCTTGCGTTGATCCGGATGAACCCCTGCGTGTGCCACAATGACCCTTATCTCAGCGCGCAAGCAAAGCTTCCGCATCCCGGATCGAACCGAAATAGCCCCCGAATCCGCACATTACCTACGACTCATGTATCAGCGAGGTTCGAAACATAACCTCAATAGTTGCCTCAAACGTTAACCGGATAACTTCGGCTAACACATGGTTAACAATAGTTAAACAACAAAGGTACTTTTTTAGTTCTATTATCTCGTCCCGATAGAGAAGTATATTTCAACGCTAACGCAACTTTGCTCGAGTTAGGGCGGCGCGGTCGCGTTGCCCCGCCTCCCTTCCGAAGCGAGTGCGGCCAGCACGGCCCGAGGTGAACGCGTTGCCGACTCCTGCCATGTGGTCAGGGTGATGGTGGCCGTAGTGCTTTCGGATCGTCTTTTCGGGTGTCGAGAGGTCCCGAAACGCAATGCCGCTGCCGACCCGTCGCAGTCGATGACTGGAGACCATGTG
>NZ_RZSW01000083.1:0-16003 GCF_003997375.1 Mesorhizobium sp. M5C.F.Ca.IN.020.29.1.1
GTCCAGTAGCGGCGGACGCGTCGAAATCGATTGGAATGTGATCCCTTCCGGTGACGGCGCCGACACCTTTCGACTGGTCTGGCATGAGTTGGATGGGCCGATCCTGGATGCTGTCAGGCGGCGCGGCTTCGGAGTTGTCGTCCTCGAGCGGGTGGCGCCGCAGGCACTCAGCGGCAGCGGGCGGCTGGAATTCCACGAGCAAGGCGTCACCTGGACGCTCGAGGCGCCGCTACCCTTCGTCCAGACGTCTGTCGCGGATAACGCGGCCGTTTGAAAGCGCCCGTGAAGCTGAACCCTCCCCTCCGACCGACTGTCCTGACGCCGGACCTATTACGTTCGGTCCGGCTTGCGATGATAGAGCGAAACAGTCCTGTCCTCCAGAACATCGAAGCCGCCGCTGCCAGGCAGAGCATCGCAATTCACTGAGTGCCGATGGACGTTATGTGATTCAAGAACTGTGAGGCTGTCGAATTCCATGGCCGCCCCGCAGAACTGGGCCGCTTGCAGTACCAGGCATTCGATGTCTTCAAGCGCGACGTTTTCTGCGAGGTTTCGCAGCCGCACGGCCTCGGCCACCGCGGTCACATTGACCAATCCCTTAAAGCGGGCGGCTGCCCTAACTTGCAGGTTAACGTCTTGACACAAATGAGGCGAGTAACCGTATTTCATGGAAAACCCTCTTTTTCAGGAGCGGTTTGTCCCTCGTTGGTAAGCATGCGCCATAACGATCCGAATGGCAACGGGATCCATAAAATTTCACCGTCAAATCAATAGGTTAGCACATGGCGCGGACTGTGCAGTCGACGCCTCACAGTCACTGTCATCCTTGCAAGCCGACAGCGTATGAACCAGCCTTGACGGGCGATGAGACTCCTCCTAATTCTTAGATAAATACTAACTTTGAGCGCTGGAGGGCAAAAAATGGGCGACCTGGAAAGACCCGAACGACTGCAGATCATGCTAACTGCTGACGAATTGGCTGCATTGGAGAACTGGCGCTTCGAAAGGCGCATGCCAAGCCGGTCGGCGGCGGTGAGAGAGTTGCTGCGGCGCGGTCTCCATGCAGACGGGTTTTTGACGGCAGCACAAGGTGCCAAGTCACAGGATTTTGGGATTCTGCCCAGTTCCGGGATTGTCGATGGACCGTCCGACGGCGGCTAGCCGTCTCGAACTGTCGCTCAAGGCTAGCAGCCTATACCGGTGCTTCCTTTCGACGTGCCGGAGCCTTGCCCGCGCTCTGGAACCTCAGGCAATCGTCGCGCGTTCGGTGACACGGGGCTACGGTGCCCCGCGCTTTTGAGGCACGTTGTGTACCGGAGCAAAGGCCGGTTGCATCAATACACAGGCCAGCAAGGATCGAAGCAGTGAGCGTGCTTTATCGGGCGGCAAAAATCGCCGAACAAGCTCATGCCGGGCAGATGGACAAGACCGGACGGCCCTATATCGAACATTGCCGCCGGGTCGTTGACGCCGTCGAAACGCTCGATCAGAAGGCCGTTGCCTATCTTCACGACGTTCTAGAGAAAAGCGACGGTTGGGACCGCGATCGGCTCGCGGCGGCTGGTTTTGGAACATCCATCGTGTCGGCAGTCGATGCCATGACACGCAGGCCGGACGAGGACGACCTCGCTTTCGTGCGCAGAGCAGCATCCAACCCATTGGCGCTGCCGGTCAAGCGCGCAGATCTCGCCGACAATCTGTGGCAGGCACGGCAGATTGGCGCGCCGACGTCGAAGTACGAAGACGGACTGCGGGCCCTCGACGAAAAATTCTCGCAATGAGGGAAAGATTGCCGCCTGCCGCGTTACCCGCCGATGTGGAAATCAAGCGCCACCTATTCGGGGTGGTGAGGCGTGTGTCGCTTGTCCTCGGCAGGATCGGCATCGATCCGCGCTTTGTCGCGATCGAAGGCGCCATGACGGGCGATGGCTGATGCCGGGGTGTCGGGCGTCTCGTAGGCCCACATGAAGTCGTCAGCCGCTCCGCCGACCGCGTGAACCCGCCAGTAACTTGCTGTGCCCTTCAGCGGGGAGCGCGTTGTGGTGTTCGTCTTCTCCAGAAGCTCGAAATAGATATCCTCGAAAGGGATATAGAAAACGGGATCATGTCCTTCTTCGTGAAGCACTTTTGCCCGCTCGGTTGAGGCAACGATCGCGTCGGAGAACCTGACCGTCACGGTTCCATTGAAAGGGGTGACTGTAAGCGCGCCGGGGTGGCGGGCGGAATTTGCGGCTGAGGGCTGCATTCGACTTCTCCGTTGGCTGCGCTGTCTCACTGAAACGTAGCACCGCCCATCAGGGTTCCAGGTCGGCCAGGCATCGGCGTCTCAACAAAATGCAATCGGTGCCTATCCCGAGTTCCGTCGCTCGGGCAGCGATGGCCGCCTCGATGCCTTTGCCGCGACGGAAAACGTGCAATAGGCGCACTGGAGCGCGCGACCGTGGGTGCGGCTTCGCGTCAAAGCGCTACCGCAAGCTTCCCGCAACGCAGGCTTTCTCAGCTCCGCCAGCTGAAATGCTGTGCGGGCAATCCACTTTCAAGGGAACGCTACCGCCGAAACTTCGTTCATCGGTCACCAATACCGTATCGGCCGCGGGCTTCGCAAATGAAGGGAGATTGCCATGAAAGTCGGCAACTGCATGACGAGGAATGTCCAGGTCGCGAACCCCGAACAGTCCATTCGCGAAGTAGCGCGGATCATGGGCAAGCTTGACGCCGGAGTGATGCCCGTGGGCGACCACGACCGGCTGGTCGGGATGATCACCGATCGTGATATCGCGATCCGCGGCGTAGCATTGGGTATGGGACCTGACACCAAGGTGCGTGATGTCATGACCCCGGAGGTCAAATACTGCTTCGATGACGAAGACGTCGAGCATGTGCTTGAGAACATGGGCGACCTGCAGGTGCGTCGGCTTCCGGTTCTGAACCGCGAAAAGAGGCTCGTCGGGATCATCTCTCTTGGCGATCTCGCGACGAACGGCGAAGCGGCAGAAGCGGGAGATGCTTTAAGCGACATCTCGAAGCCCGGCGGCGAGCACTCGCAAACTGCTCACTGACTGACGCTGCGACACGTCGGTGCCAGCGCCTGATGTTCTCGAGCCATTGCAAGCGCCCTGCCAAAGCCTATGCTGAAGGTGGGGCCTCTCGGAGTAGATTAGATTGAGCTGGTCGCTGAACCTCGGGACGATCGCCGGCACCACCGTGCGCGTTCACTTTACCTTCCTGCTTCTGCTCGTCTGGATTTGGCTGACGCACTATCGGATTGGCGGCACGCCAGCGGCTTGGGAAGGCGTTGCCTTCATCATTGCCGTCTTTGCGTGCGTGGTCCTGCATGAGTTCGGCCATATCGCCGCCGCACGGTATTTCGGCATCGGCACGCCGGACATCACACTTTTCCCGATCGGCGGCGTGGCCAGGCTGGAACGCATGCCCGAAGAGCCGGGACAGGAGTTCGTGATCGCGGTCGCGGGGCCGCTGGTCAATGTCGCGATCGCCGCGCTGATCTTCGCCTTGATAGGTGGGTCGGCGGGTGTCGAACAGATGGCCGGGATCGAGGATCCGCGCATGAATTTTCTCGCCAGGCTTGCCGGGGTCAATGTCTTCTTGGTCCTTTTCAACATGATCCCGGCCTTCCCGATGGATGGCGGCCGTATCCTGCGCGCAGCCCTCGCCGCCCGCCTTTCCTGGTCGCGCGCGACCCAGATCGCCGCCACGATCGGGCAAGGATTGGCCTTCGTCTTCGGTTTCGTTGGGCTGTTCTACAATCCGCTGCTGATCTTCATCGGCATCTTCGTCTATCTCGCCGCGGCGGCAGAAGCCCAGAACGCACAGATCCGCGAGGTTGCCACAAGCGTCCTGGTCGGTGACGTGATGATTACCGAGTTCGCCCGGCTGGAACGGTCGGCGACGCTTGACGAGGCAATCGAGATGCTGCTCGCGACCACGCAGCACGACTTCCCTGTCACCGACACCGCCGGCCATCTTAAGGGATTGGTGACACGCAACGACATGATCCGAACATTGAAAGAAAAGGGGCCTGCTGAACCGGTAGCGAGCGCAATGCGGAGCGATATCCCGAAAATACATTACCGCAAAAGTCTCGAGGAAAGCCTGCGGCTCATGCAGCAGGCAGATGTGCCTGCTGTCGCCGTCGTGGACAGTTCCGATCGGCTGGTCGGGCTCATGACACACGAAACCATAGGCGAGATGCTTATGGTCCGCTCGGCGGTTTCAGATGCCTTCCGATTTGGTCGTTTGCGTGGGAGCAACCCGCGACTCACACGGATCTGAGCAGGAGGATATTCTTTTTACCGCCTGATCGAGTGAGTGCGCTCTAAATGGTAAGGAAGCGAGCCGAGGCAGGATAATTGCGCCGACACGGGCCATTAGCCTTGCCTGGGAGCAGAACCGGCCGGAACGACGTCGTTCCGGCCGGCCCATCTTCTGTGTCTCAAGCGCCCGCGACGTGAGGCAGAAGCTCAAGCGCACCGCGATAGATCATGTCGCCAGCTACGTAGAGGATGACCACTAGGCCGACATAGGCAATCCAACGGTGCTTCTGAAGCAGATTGGCGATGAGGTTTGCAGCAATGCCCATCAGCGCGACGGAGAGGACAAGGCCGAAGATCAATACGTTCGGATGTTCGCGCGCGGCTCCCGCTACCGCCAGAACATTGTCGAGCGACATCGAAACGTCGGCGATGATGATCTGCCAGGTTGCCTGCGCCAGGGTCTTGCGCGGAGCTTTGCCAGCTATGATGCCGTCGTAGTCGACGTCACTTTCCGAAAGCGCTTCGATCGCCTGTGTTTCCTGCGCATGGTTTTGCCGGAGTTCGCGCCACATCTTCCAGCACACCCACAACAGCAATATACCGCCAGCCAACAGCAACCCGACGATCTGCAGGAGTTGAGTTGTCGCGGCCGCAAAGCCGATGCGCAGAACGGCGGCTGCGATTATACCAACGACGATTGCGTTTCTGCGCTGCTGTTTGGGTAGTCCGGCCGCGGCAAGGCCGATAACGATGGCGTTGTCACCGGCCAGCACCAGGTCGATCATGATGACCTGCAACAGAGCGGTCATTGCTTCAGGACTAAAAAATTCTGTCATACGGCACCCTTGCGTTCAGCTAGGGGTGACGCGGCTTGCGAGCATAACCGTAGAGCAACGCGGACACCGCGTATGACAAGAGAAATGCCGCTACAGCTGAAGAAATCTCAAAGCCAGGCCACCCGGATTGAATTCCAGTCCGACATCACAGTCCTGATGGACTGCCAGAGGGGCCCGGCCTGGTAGCACCTAGCTATTGCCGGAAACGCGAAAACTCAAGGCTTAATTGTAATTCGGGATGTGTGGCATCGACCCTCGGCAAGTTTCGTACGCCAAGTCGATCGGGCACGCGGCCATTGTACGGGCCGGCAGCCGCAAGTACACTGAGACCGTGGGTTTTGGTCAGTCTCTGTAATACTCGATCTGCGACCGTCGATGGCGATGAAGGAAATCCGTCTTGGCTGTTCATCGACGACCGATCGGCCAATATCTGTTCCCAATCGGCTCCTTGGGTCTGGCCGCACTGATTCATTTCGGCGCCGCGTCGATCGAGCATTCGCTGCTTTCGATCAAGATCCTGGCGATGATCGTGGTCGCTATCTTCATCTTCGCGACCGTGTTTGTGGTTTTGCATCATGCCGAAGCCGTCGCACGGCGGCTCGGTGAACCTTACGGCACGCTGCTTTTGACATTTTCGGTCACGGCCATCGAAGCATCGGTCATCGTTTCGATGATGCTCCATGGCGAGAACAACCCGACGCTGGCACGCGAGTCCGTGTTTTCAACGGTCATGATCGTGTGCGCTGGTGTTGTCGGAGTCTGCCTCACACTGGGTGGGCTGAAGCATCGATATCAGGACATCAAACGACAGGGCACCAACGCTTCCCTTGCCGTCATTATGGCGCTGACGGTTCTTACGCTGATCCTTCCAAACTACACGCTTGCAACAAGCCCCGGTACGTTCTCCGCATCGCAACTCGCTTTCGTGAGCGTTCTTTCAATCCTCCTCTATGGTGCCTTCGTCTTTGCCCAGATGGTGCGCCATCGGGGTGATTTTATCGAGGATCTGACGTCCAGCGCGGAACATGAGGCGCATGTATCTGAGGGTGGGAACGTGGCCACAAACGTGCTCCTCTTATTTGTTGGACTGGCAGGGATCGTTCTTCTGACCGAGCAGGTGGCCGGCAGCATCGAGAATGGGCTCGAGTTTCTTCAAGTTACTCAGGCGGACGCAATCGTGGGCTTCTTCGTCGCTGCGCTGGTGCTTATGCCGGAGGCGGTGTCGGCGGTTCGGGCAGCGCTCAATAACGAACTTCAGCGAGGACTGAATGTCGCTCTCGGCTCTGCCTGCGCCACAATCGGCCTGACAATCCCGGCAATCGGTGCGGCGAGCCTGCTCACCGGACGAAGCCTGACTCTTGGTCTGGGCCCGGGGGATACCGTGCTTCTCATCCTCGCGCTTGCCATCAGCATCGTGAGCTTTGGGACGGGCCGAACAACGATGCTGACGGGGCTTGTTCATCTCGTCGTGTTTGTCGCCTATCTGTTCCTTATCTTCGTGCCGTAGAGCGCGGGCCGTGTCGTGTCGATTTGCGCGCAAATGGCTAGCCTGCAATCACTGGACCTTCGAGCGCAAGCGATCCGTCACGAACTCCATCAACACCACGATGGTGAAGATCACGAAAATGATGGTCGAGGCATTCTTGTATTGGAAAAGATCGAACGCGACCTTCAGCTCCTGGCCGATGCCACCGGCTCCAACGAGGCCGAGAACAACGGACGAGCGCACTGCCTTTTCAAGCGCAAAGAGCGTGGTGTTTGTCAGGGACGGCATAGCGTCGGGCAGAACTGCCCCGCAGAGGACAGAGAACCGACTGGCCCCGATTGCAAACAGCGCTTCCTGAGGTCTTTCGTCGGCATCCTCCATCGCCTCGGCGAAGAAGCGCCCGCAAAAACCGATCGTATCGACGACGATGGTCATGGTTCCAGCAACCGCCCCGAGACCAACGGCTGACACGAAAAGAAGTGCCCAGACCAAATCTGGAACGGTCCTAAACAATGAGACCAGGATCCTGGAGATATGCCGGAACGGGCCGAGCGGGGTTATGTCCTTGGCCGTGAGCCAGGCAAATGGCAAGCTGAGGACGACACCTATTGCTGTCCCCACGACCGCTATCTGAAACGTTTCGATCATGCGCCAGAAAACCCGCAGGAGGAACCCTGGCTCGACATTTGGGGGTATCATGCGGCCGACGAGCCGGGCCATGCGGGGCACTCCCCCTGCCAGCTGTTCCGGCGAAGGTGCGACCTGCCCGGCGGAAACGATCACGAGAGCGGCCAAAGCGACGGCAAAGCTGAAAGTGAGGGGCGAGATCGATGGAATCCGGCTCGGCGAAAGGCGGTCATGCATCGAAGACGTCTTTCAAATCAGCGCGGGTGACATGCGCCGTCGGCCGGTCGAAGAAGACCTTGCCCGCCTTGAGCGCTATCAAGCGATCGGAGTAGTCGAGAGCATGTTCCATGTCGTGCGTGGTGTAGACCAAGGTGATCGCTTGTTCCTGGGTGAGCTCGGAGAAAACTCGCATCACATCATGTCCAGCCGCAGGATCGAGACTTGCCGCCGGTTCGTCTGCTATCAAAAGCTTCGGACGCCGGATCAACGCACGGGCAATCGCCACCCGCTGCGCCTGCCCTCCAGAAAGCGCGTCGGCGCGGGCGCCTGCCTTGCCGAGAAGCCGCACGTCGGCGAGCGCCTGCATTGCTTCCTCGCGCCAGTGTTGCTTTGCGATGGAATGGTGCCAGCCGCGCCAGCCGCCGGGCAGCCCGAGCTTGCCCTGCAAAACGTTTGTAAGAACGGATTGGCGGCTAACCAGTCCGTGATGCTGGAAGACAAATCCGATCTGCCTGCGTATGCGCCGCAGCTGGGCGACGGACGGCGCCGAGCGGAAGCTCTCGCCGAGGGTGACGACCTCGCCACCGCTCGACGGTAAAAGACCGATGAGGCATTTGAGCAGGGTGGATTTTCCAGCACCGTTCGAGCCAATCAGGGCAACCCGTTCGCGCGATGCTATGGTGAGGCCAATACTGGAGAAAACAACCTTTCCGTTCGCATAGCTCTTCGCAAGATCGTGCGCGGCAATGATTGCTGTCATAGTGACCTCTTGGCCCAGACGGGACTACGAAATAGACCGGCGGTTAACCGCCGGCCTTTGCGATGAAAAGGAGCAAGCCTCAGTTTACGAAGTCGGTGAGGGTCTCGATTCCGATCGTGCGGTACATCGAGCGGACATAGTCGTAGTCCGAGTCCCTGACATCAGTCAGAAAGAAACCGCCCTTGAATTTCTGGTTGTCCTCGCCTGTCAGGATCGCTTTCATCAGCTCGTTGCCATTCTTCGCAAAGGCATCGCGGACCTGACGAACACGTCGTCTGAAATGTCCTTACGGGCGACAAGAATGTCGTTCGGCAGATCGCGGCCCCGTGCGATTACCGAGAAGGCAGTGTCGGGGAACGCTTCCCGGACCGAGTTCAGATAACCGAAATTCAAGCCGATAGCGGCGATGTCGCCGCGGATGAGAGCCTCAGCCGCGATATTGCGCGATATGATCACTGGCTCGTAATCGGTGGCATATTTCAGGTTGAAATCGGCCAGCGCCTGCGCGGGGCCGAGGTGCTGGGAGGTCGAGCCTACCGAGCCGAATGCAATCTTCTTGCCCTTCAAGTCTTCAATCGAGCGGATCGGTCCATTCGCCAGTACGGCGATCTGAGCGAAATAATCGGGGCGCTGCCAGGCAACAACAATCTTCGGCTGGCTTAATTCCTTCATGACCACGTATTCAGCAGGACCGGTCAGGACGAGATCGACCTGCCCGGAATTCATGGCCTCGACGGCGGTGGTCCGCGAGCTGACCGGAAACAGCTCGATATCCAGGCCGGTCGCCTCTTCAAGAGCGGTCTGGAAAGCGCCGAATTCCTGCTGAAGAGCCTCCAGTCCCTCCATGTCGGTTACCGCGAATTTCACCGGCTCCGCAAAAGCTGGAAGAGCGGAGGCAAGCGTCAGCGCGAGTGCGGTTGCGATGGTGCGGATCATCATTTTTCCTTTGCTGTATAGACAGGAAACTGTTACCCGCTAATCCGTATACGCAGCAGATGACGTGCTCGTGACATTTCGTCGGCGCCACCGGCAGGCTTTGCTTTTAGAGGGATACAGTGAACTGGCACATCCAGGGTGGTCGCATCCTTACCGACCGGGGACTTGAAACCGCGGACCTGAGCATTGCCGGCGGGATACTGTCAGAGATCCAAGCGGCCCATGCGTCCATAATCGATGCCGATGGTCTGCTCGTGCTTCCGGGGATCGTCGATATCCACGGCGACGGCTTCGAGCGGCAAATCATGCCGCGGCCGGGTGTCCGCTTCGACACGGCGCTGGCGTTGAAAGATACGGACCGCCAGCTTGTCGCCAATGGAGTAACCACAGCCTTTCACGGCGTCACGGTGTCATGGGAGCCCGGACTTCGCTCGCTCGAAGCCGCCAAGCAACTGATCGGCGCGCTCTGCGATCTCCGCGATACTCTTAGCTGCGATACGCGTGTGCATCTGCGCTGGGAGACCTTCGCACTTGATCAGATGGCGCAGGTCATACAATGGCTCTCTCTTTGGCCGCGACCGATCATTGCTCTCAACGACCATACGACCGGGTCGGTATTGAACGGCACGATCGCCCGCAAGATCGGCCAGATGGCGGAACGGTCCGGCTTGAGCCGTGAGCAGTATATGGCGTTGCTCGATCAGATTTGGTCCCGCCGGGCCGACGTAGCGATCGCGATCGGGAAGCTGGCCGCGACTGCACGGGCCAATGGCAATGTGCTTCTTGCCCATGACGAAGCGTCTCCCGAAGAACGTATGTATTTCCGCGGTCTCGGTGCAAAGGCTTCGGAATTTCCACTGACGCTCGAAACGGCGAAAGCCGCGCGGCAAATGGGCGAGGATGTGATCCTCGGCGCGCCCAATGTCGTGCGCGGCGGCAGCCATAATGGAGCGCTGAATGCCACCGAGGCCATCAGAGCCGGGCTCTGCACGGTGCTGACCAGTGACTACCACTATCCCTCGCCTCTGCATGCGGCCTTCAGGCTGTCTTCTCCGGGGGCCAGCGATTTCCCCATGATCTGGAATCTGGTCTCGGCAAATCCGGCCCGGGTAGCCGGCCTTGACGATCGCGGATTGCTTGTTGCCGGCCGCCGAGCGGATCTGATCCTCGTCGATGCCGGCGATCCGGAGCATCCGCGTGTGGTGGCCACCATGGTTCACGGACAAATTGTCTATTCCTCTGGACTCTCGCGTAAACCGACGGTCGGCACACCGATCGCCGGTGAATAAGGCTTCATGAACCAGAATACGAAAATCCCAACACCACACGAGCGCAGCGTCAATCGTCTCCTGGCCTTTGACGGGCTGGTCTTTCGGCCACGCAGCGATTCGCCGATCTGGCAGCAGATCTACGATCACATCTTAGATCTGATCGAGAGCGGCTGTCTTCCGCCGGGCAGCCAACTTCCCGGAGAAACGCATCTGGCGGAGAAACTCGCGGTCACCCGCATTACACTTCGCCGGGCGCTGCAGCAGTTACAGCATGAGGGCCACCTCACCGCTCGCAAGGGCGTCGGTATCTTCGTGCGAAACCTACCCTCGACATTCACGGTTCGCGACGGACAGCGCTTTCTCGACAATTTCGAAGCTCATGGCCAGAAAATCGGCACCAAGACGCTGCTGATCGTCCGGGAACCAGCAGAACCGGCCGCGGCGGAGCGGTTGCGTCTCGCACCTGATGCCGCCATTATCCGGCTGTGCCGGATCAGAACGTCCGATAAGCAGCCGGTTTACGTCAATACCAAGGTCTTTCCAGCCAATCTCTTTCCTGATTTCGAGCAGACGTACGACGTGCGTCAGTCGGTGACCGATGTTTTCCGCGCGCATGGCATCGAGAATTACCGGCGGGCCGAGACGCGCATCAGTGGCGGCTTTGCGTCCCCTGATGAAGCCGGAATCCTGCGGCTGACACCCGGAACACCAGTATTCCGCATCAATGCCGTCAACGAGGACCGCAACGGCATACCAATCGAATGGACCCGCGGCTGCTGGCCGCTGACGTCTGTCGAGTTCGTGTTCTGATCCTGGCGCGATGGCGCGGTCAACATGGTCTTCGCCTCAGCCCATGGTTCCTGGGGCGCAGCGATCAGCACGACCAGTTCATGATGTCGGTCGGCCAATAGGTCGGCTTTAGACGGACCCCACAAGCCGGTCGAGAAAAGGCCGCTGGCCAATAAGCATCTTTTCCCGGGCCATATCGACGCCGAACCACCCTGCGCGATCGATCTCCGGAAAGAACTGTATGCGGCCGCTGCGCGGTGGCCATTCCATCTCGAACATGTTGCTCCGCAAAGTGCCGGCGTCGAAATCGCATTCGACGCCGAAGGCTGTAATAAGCTTGCCGCCGCGCTGGCGCAGCTCCCCCAACGCAAGCAGTGCTCCCTCGAGCTCCCAGCCGGTTTCCTCCACGAATTCGCGACGTGCCGCAGCTTCCGGCTGTTCGTCATCACCATACTCGCCCTTTGCAATCGACCATGCGCCAAGATCGCGGCTTTGCCAGAACGGCCCGCCCGGATGAACAAGCAACACCTGCAGTTCGTTGCTCGATCTGCGGTAAGGCAGGATGCCCGCACTTCTTTTCGCCATGGCCTCAAGCCTCTGCCATGCAGCATGCCGCAACAACGACAAAGCAGTTGCCGGCTTAGCACAGCAGACGCCGTGCCAACGCCAAGCGCTGGAAAGCACGTCGCCAAAAATGGCTGTTCGACAACCCGCTCGGTTCGATTTCGACCAGGCACGCCTAGTCTGTTCACCGATCTGCACGAACCGCGCGCTGCCGGCGATCTCGACGAAACGTCCGATATGGTCGGGCCGATCGGTTGGATTAGCTACCGGCTCGCCGAGCGCGAAAGAGAAGCTTCCGTTTGTTCGGCATTACTCAAGAATTCGTCGCGTTCGGCTATCCACAGATCCGCATAGTCGACATTCTGCCACTCGGCAAACCACGGACCACCGCTTGTATAGTGGACCGCCTTAGGTGTGCCATGCGTCGGCTTTTCGTTCCAACCTTCAAGCCAGTTCCACTCTACTGGCAGCGAGCCCAGGTCCTCATCGGCGACCCACTGCATTCGATGGAGGTAGGCACCACTTTCGCGGTTCACGACCTCTGGCGTAAGCGATTTAACCGAAGGGTGCGCGCAGTTGAACAGCATCAGCGAGGACCAGTTTTTTCGTGGGTAGGATGTCTGGACCACGCCGTCCATCTTGGTAGTGGCCTTCGGCGTATAATCATGCTGGACGCAATAGACCGCCTTGTTCGACTTCGTGTATTTCAGCAAACCTGCGACGTCACCGAGCCACAGGAAGTCGCAATCGCAGAACAAAGCCCAACCCGTGTAGTCGGCGAGAAAAGGCGTGAGAAACCGCGTATAGGTGAACTCTGTTGACGCGAGTGGATCTTTTTCCCTCCAATACAGTCCACGGGCACGCAGTTCGTCCTGTTTGATTGGAATGACGGAGACAGGCACCGAAGCGTTTTTAAGCAAAGAGTGCCGTGCTACGTCGTAAGCGATCGGCTCGCGGCTGTCCCATCCAACGAATACCCTAAACGCATCAGTCATATTCAGTACCTTGGCTCCAATTTCAAAACGGCCATACACTAACTGTCTGGCAACAGCTCGGCAACAATGGTGCAGAAATTAGCCAGGACGATTTCTGAATCGCACGGATTTGCCTTTCACGCCGGTCCTGCTTTTTTCGGCGGATTTCGCCTCGCTGCCCAATGCGACAAGTGCCCATTTCTGATAGGTGTAGCTGGCTGAATAAGCGGCAACCATCGCGCCGGTCGAACCGTCCAGAAATCCCAGCTTAAAAACATAGCTGTTCATATAGGCCCAGACCGAGCGCAACACCGCCTTGCTTATCGAGCTTCTTTTGCCCTCGGTAAGCAGCCGCGCCGCGGACGCTTCTGCGTATCGGCCGATCTTGTCATGCGCGTCTGCCAGGTCGGCGATGGAGTCATGCTCCATAGGATGGGACAATCGCGTAACCTTCCCATTCACCACAACTTTCTCGTGCACCGTGTCGTTGCTGAAGCGCCCGGACTGTCGACGGAAAAGCCGGAGCACCAGGTCGGGCGACCAGCCGCCATGGCGGACGATGTGCCCACAAAAGCGGGATCTTCTTGGTATTTCGAAGCCATCATAGCCTTTTGGGTTGGCGATAGCGGCTCTGATTTCTGCAGCGAGGGGTGGCTCGACCCACTCGTCGGCATCAAGCGAAAGGACCCAATCCCCTGTCGCCGCGGCCAGGGCACGGTTTTTTTGCGCGCCGAAACCGGGCCAATCGAGGGTAATCAGGACCTTGGCCCCGAGTGCACTGGCGATGTCCCTGGTTTGATCGGTGCTGTTGTTGTCGAGGACGACGATTTCGTCGGCAAAATGTACCGAGCGAAGGCAACGTGCAATGCACGCTTCCTCATTGCGGCTGATTATGATGACTGAGAGCGCCGGCACTGTCAGACGGTTCCGGCGTCAAAACTGCAACAGTTGTTCAAAGAAACTGGTCCCCCGGCCTGTTAGCACTCCGAGCGATACTAACGAATTCAAAAAAAATGTCGAAAATTATCTCAGGTCGAGACTTTCGTAGAGCGCTATCATTCTCCTGATCATGACGTTGAAATCGTAATGTTCGGCCGCCGCTCTGACCTTTGCCGCAGTTTCAGGCCGTGACGACAGCTGCAACGCACGGGCAAGCCCGGCGGCGAGGTCGTTTACGCTGGCTGCGTCGCAAACAAGCGTCGGCTCGAACCGATCGACCAGCTCGCGCGCGCCACACCCGGTGCTTACCACGGCGGGCAAGCCGCTGGCCATGGCTTCGATCACCACTGTGCCGAATGGGTCATAAATGGAAGGCAGCACGGCAATGTCGGCCGCGCCGTACCATGGCAACATATCTTTCTGCGGCCCCAACATCCTGAGCCTTGCGCCCAGACCCAGTCTGTCGCCGGCCTGTTTGAAGGCATTGGCGCGCGAATCATGGCCAATGACCCACACCTCCGGCTCACCGTCCAGCGTAGCGACAGCCTTCATCAATGGAAGAAGTCCTTTTCGCGCGAAACCCGAGCCGACAAACAGGACGACCGGCCTGTTATCGTCGACATCGCGCTGCGCGCGGACCGCGGCCCGATGCTGTTGGCGCAGCTCCAAGTTGAAGCGGTCCAGGTCAACCCCGTTGGGAACATGGTGCACACGTTCCGCCGGATAGTCGTAGTGACGGATAATGTCCTCAGCCACCATTTTCGAAATGGCAATCACAGCTTTAAGCCGTGGGCTGGCATAGGTTGTGCGTTCAAGACGCAGCGTCTGGCGATGAAAGGGACTCAGCGCCGTCGCTGCCCTGCCAAGCCGCGTCTCGAAACGACGCCGCTCGGCAAGATAGGCGGCATGAACGCCTTCCCCGGCCCGGAAGACATCGCAGCACGGAAGACGATCGTTGCTCTGCACCAGGGCCGGTGGCATTTCGGCGATCTTGCGGCATGCGGCTCGGGCAAAGGACGTCGCCCGCAGGGAGCGGGGAAAGCGGCGGCCGGCACAATGGATGAATTCTATGCCTTCGTATCGCGGCCAGTCGCCGGACAGCACAGCCACCGGCCGTTGACGCGCGGCGAACGCCGCCATGATGTTTTCCAGCATGATCTCGCCTCCGCCAAAGGGCGCATAGCGCTGGCGTACGAACAGGATAGGCGTCTTCGGTTCCGCCTGAACCCGTTGATTATGCTGTGACAAATCCATGCGATCTCGCTACGCCGTTGAGCACTCCGGAACCGGCGGATTTATAAATCACGCAGATGAGCGCGATCTGACCAGTTTGGCTATCCGCCTGCACTGCTGGAGTGAAGATGTGGTTATCGCTAGGCAGTTATTCCATAATTTTCCATGATATTTTTGCAGTATAAAATTTCTTTTTCGGTAAGGTAGTCCTTATACCCGCCAACTACGCCGCGTCTAACTTTAAAACTATCGGAATCGGTGCTGTCTACCGTTCTTAAGCGGTGACCATAGCGCTCATCGCTTTGCCCAGAGGATTCCTTGTTTCTCATGGACTCAAATCGACCGACGTCAATTGCTTTCGTAATTTCCTCCTCGTCTGGTTCTACATTTAACCATTTCGCGATTTGTCTAAGCTCGGAGGCGGCATCGCTGTGGAGCGTTTCGTATCGCGTGATCAACACATCGTCTCTTTCTCTTATTGCCGCCAGCCACATTGCATTGAAGCGGAGGGTCCTCTCGATACCAAACTGTGGGTCTCGTACAAAGCTCGACAAATCGCCTTGGAATAAGCCGCGCCACGCTTCGCGTTTGGTGACGTGAAAATATCCGGAAATTGTTGTGTCGATCGGATTGCGATGCAAAAAAATCAGGGGCCGCTTTCCCAAAAAAGCGTCGGCAGAGCGGAAATCTTTTCTGTGGAACGCGCTGCCGCCGTGGGTGTAATCGAGGCCGACGACAAGCTGATCAAGCATGACTCTTAACCATGTCCGCCCTGATTTGGGGTAGGAAATGCAAAGGCCTAAATTACTGGAATTTTCTTCTGCCTTCGGTTTGAGCCACCGCAGTAATTTCATGGTCACCTCGCAAACATTCCTATCAGCTGCCGATTGCTAAGCACCCCGCTTCCGGACCTTATGACATGACGACTCATGTCGATCAAACTTGGCCGATGAGCAACCACGTCTTTTGTCGCGCCTCGTCCATACGCTTCCCAATCTCGGCGGCCGGTTGCGCGTCAACCGTAAATCACTGTTGCGGTAGATCAGGAAGTCGGTGCTGGCGCGCGGCGAAAACAGATTTGGGGCGATTCTCCAC
>NZ_RZSW01000840.1:0-1897 GCF_003997375.1 Mesorhizobium sp. M5C.F.Ca.IN.020.29.1.1
GCCGTCGAGCTCCTCGAAACGCGCCTGCAGGTCGCCGTAGCGGGCAATGATGGCGTCCATCTCATCTGATCGCTCCGGGTCGCCCATGGCGGCTTCGAGCTCGCGCATCTCGGCCGCCACTTCGCTCACCGGCCCGGCGCCGTTCATCACTTCGGCGACAGCGCTGCGGCCTTCCATGTCGCCGACATCCTGGCTGAAATAGCCGATGGTGACGCCGCGATCGACCGAGACCTGGCCCTCATCGGGCTGCTCCTCGCCGTTGATCATGCGGAACAGCGTCGTCTTGCCGGCCCCATTGGGGCCGACCAGCCCGACCTTCTCGCCCTTCTGCAAGGAGGCGGAGGCCTCGATGAAGACGATCTGCCGGCCGTTCTGCTTGCTGATACTTTCCAGTCGAATCATGCTTTCCACGCGTGCCAAAGGGATTTTCCCCGCGCCAATACGCGATAGGCCTCGCCTGCGGAAGCCCGCAAATCAAATGGCAATACGACGCCAGTTTCGAGGTTCGAACTGAATCAGCGGAACCTTGGATATCGCCGGCAGTTTAGAAAGATAGGCTCAAACACCGAAAGGAGAATGAGATGAAGATGGTTACCGCTATTTTGCTCGCCACCTCAATGATCGGCCTGACCGCCGGCACGGCAAGCGCCACCTGCCATGACACGACTGCATCGATCGAAGCTCAATCTGGCATCGCAAAAGACGGAACGCGTGCACCCCTCGAAACTGATGCGAATGCCGGTAGCAAGGTTGAGGGCGGCCCTGCCAATAAGGACGGCAACACCATGCCGCTAGCCAACCAGGAAGCCGGTGGGGATAAAAACCTTGCCACCTCGCAGCAGGATGTCGAGGCGCAGCAGGAGGGCGACAAGACAGCGGCGGCCAAAGCCGACGCCGGTAGTGACCCCTGCAAGCCGGACTGACGCAGATTGGAAAGCCGGCCGCAGACGGGCTGCATGCCGCCATTGATCATCGGTGGCATGCGGGTCGGCGCGATCGGCACCATCCCGCAGCTTCCCCTAGACTTGCGGCGATGCCATCCCGACAGCCCAGAATGGGAATACGCGGAGGCTTGCTATCCATTCCCTCCCGTCACCGCATAGGCGCCGACTGCACGCCCGTCCTCAAGACGCACGACGGCGGTAACGATCGAGCCGTAAGAGCCGCGCCAGACGCTGTGGATTCTCTCATGCTCACTGGCCGGTACGACTGCACGCCCTGTAAAGCGCTCGTCGGTCCGCTGCATGCGAATGGGCTCGCCGTTGACATGGACTTTCACGCTGGTCTCGGTTCCGACCTCGCCATGCACATCGAGCGTGACAGTTATCTCGTCCTGATCACCCGCACGGCGCGTCTCAGCGGCAAGCGTGACTGTCAGCGGCGGCGCCTCGTCGGGCTGGCGGGCGGCAGGCCTGGCGGCAAAGACATCGTCGGGAAGCTCCGGAGTGCGCGGCGGGCTGGTGCGGCGCTGGCCAAAACGCTCGAAATCGCCGGCTAGCCGAAGCAGCTTCGTATCTTCATAGGCCTTGCCGGCGAAGGTCAGTCCGACCGGCATGCCGATATCGGCCATAGTGCCCATCGGCACGGTGACGGTCGGAATGCCGAGATGGCGCGGCACCAGATTGCCGTTGGCGACCCAGGTGCCGTTGCGCCACGCAACCGCGGCGGAGGCCTCGTTGACATCCGCATCGGCCGGCCCGACATCGGCGACGGCCGGAAACACCACTGCATCCAGCCCTTGCGCGTCCAGCCAGTCCTCGAAATCGATCCGCCGCGTTGCCTCAAGGCCTTTCAGGCCAGCGTCCAGCTCGGGAATGGCCTCCAATGGGGTGACGCCGCGCTTGGCCCGCCCGACATACTCCGCTAGATCGAAGCTGTCCTCGTAGCGGTCCGGCAG
>NZ_RZSW01000841.1:0-1894 GCF_003997375.1 Mesorhizobium sp. M5C.F.Ca.IN.020.29.1.1
GGCATGGTTCATGTAGCGTGCGTCGTCGGCTTCGAAGACGATGTAGTTCGGGTCGCGCCGGTCGGGATAGGAATAGCGATCGAGATAGGCTTTGATCGGCCCGGTTTCGCGCTCATAGGTCTCGACGGGAATGCGCCGGTCGTAATTGGGATCGAGCTTCCAAACCAGAGTGCCACGGGGAATGTGGTTCTTGGCAAAGACTCCGATGCCCTGGATACGCGATTTGTCGAGATAGACGTCGACGAGCAACATGGCAGACCTTTGGCGTGACTGGATGATTTTGGTGGCGCGGCCGCGAAAAGCCGCGCATTGGGTAGCGCGCGGCCATCGCAATTGCGAGCGGAAAATCAGCCAGGCCGTGACCGGAAATTGGAATCGATTTTCCGCAGGGGATCGTGCGCAAGATCAAGCTCCTACAGCGCCCTTTGCGCGTCCAAAGGGTGGGTGCCGCTGGTGGTGGCAAGGTCGGCCTTGCCCGCCACCTTCAGCGCAAACGCGTAGGTGAAGGCGATTTCCTCGAGCCTGGAAAACCGGCCGGATGCGCCGGCATGGCCGGAGTCCATGTTGATCTTGAACAGCACCGGATTGTCGCCGGTCTTGCGGTCGCGCAGCCGCGCCACCCACTTGGCCGGCTCCCAATAGGTGACACGCGGGTCGGTGAGACCGGCAAGCGCCAGAATCGGCGGATAGTCGAGCGCGGCGACATTGTCATAGGGGGAGTAGGCGGCGATCGTTCGGTAGTCCTCCTCCGAAGCGATCGGATTGCCCCATTCGGGCCATTCCGGCGGCGTCAGCGGCAAGGTCGCGTCGAGCATGGTGGTGAGCACGTCGACGAACGGAACCTCGGCGACAATGCCGCCGAAGCATTCCGGCGCCATGTTGGCAATCGTGCCCATCAGCAGGCCGCCGGCCGAGCCGCCCTGTGCGAGGATGCGGTCATGTTGCGTATAGCGTTCGGCGACGAGGTGGTGGGCGACCGCGACAAAATCGGTGAACGTGTTCATCTTGTGCGTCCGCTTGCCGTCATCATACCAGCCATAGCCCTTGTCTTTGCCGCCGCGGACATGGGCAATCGCGTAGACGAAGCCGCGGTCGACCAGCGAAAACAAATTGGTGTTAAAGGCGGCCGGGACTGTGATGCCGTAGGAGCCGTAGCCGTAAAGCAGGCAAGGCGCTGATCCGTCGAGCGGCGTGTCGCGATGGTGGATGAGCGAGATCGGCACCAGTTCGCCGTCGGCGGCGGGCGCCATCAGCCGCCGTGTCACATAATGGTCCGGGTCGTGACCGGACGGAACTTCCTGCGTCTTCAGCAGCACGCGCTCGCGGGTCCGCATGTTGTAGTCGAAGATCTGCGCCGGCGTTGTCATGGACGAGTAGGAAAAGCGCATGATCTCGGTGTCGTATTCATAGGATCCCGACAGGCCGAGCGAGAAGGCTTCCTCGTCGAAGGAGATGAGGTGTTCCTCGCCGCTCTTGCGGTCATGCACGACGATGCGCGGCAGGCCTTCCTTGCGCTCAAGCCTGACCATATGGTCCTTGAAGCCGATCACCGAAAGGATCAGCCGGCCCGCTTCGTGCGGCACCAGTTCCTGCCAGTTGGCGCGCACCGGGTCGCTCGCCGGCGCCGTCATGATCTTGAAATCCTTGGCGCCGTCGGCGTTGGTGAGAATGAAGAAGATATCGCCGCCTTCTTCGAGGTCGTATTGCAGGCCGGTCTCGCGCGCCGAAACCAGCTTCGGTTCGGCGAACGGCTCGCTGGCGCTCATGATGCGATATTCCGAGGTCTCGTGGTCGTTGATGCCGACCATGATCCACTCGTTGGAGCGCGTGCCGCCGACATTCATGAAGAAGCCCGGATCGGTTTCTTCGTAGATCAGCCGGTCGTTCTCAGGAC
>NZ_RZSW01000842.1:0-1889 GCF_003997375.1 Mesorhizobium sp. M5C.F.Ca.IN.020.29.1.1
GATCAAGCGCACGCTCGACCTCGTCAACCTGGGCGGCTTCGAGCAGAAATACCCGTGGCAGCTTTCCGGCGGCATGCAGCAGCGCGCCTCGATCGCGCGGGCGCTGGCCTTCGACGCCGATCTCCTGTTGATGGACGAGCCGTTCGGCGCGCTGGACGAGATCGTGCGCGACCATCTCAACCAACAGCTTCTGGAGCTTTGGGAGCGGACCAACAAGACCATCTGCTTCGTCACCCATTCCATTCCCGAGGCGGTCTACCTCTCGACGCGGATCATCGTCATGTCGCCGCGTCCGGGCCGCGTCAGCGACGTCATCGAATCGACGCTGCCCAAGCAGCGACCGCTCGACATCCGCGAGACACCGGAGTTCCTGGCGATCGCGGCACGCGTGCGCGACGGGCTCAGGGCAGGACACAGCTATGATGATTGAGGTGAAGCGGCACTGGCTTGCGCCTTCAACGCAGGAGGTGCATCGCCCTAGCGAGGCAGACGCTAACCGTGCTTTCGTCATCCTAGGGCGGAGCCGCCGCGAAGCGGCGTGCGCAGACCCTAGGATCCATTCCGTGACTTCGGCCGAAAGGCCCAAACGGTTCAGAATGTCCGCCACGCAGGCGACGACGGCTGACGTTTTCTTCAGGTCGGGAGCATTGTTCCGCACCGTTGCGGAGCACGAAAGTTACGGCATGGATCCTAGGGTCTGCGCCGCGTCGCTTCGCTCCTTGCTTCGCCCTAGGATGACGAAGGCCTGGTTGGCCGCTCCCTCTACGCACGCCGCTTTCCGGCTCCGCCCTAGGACGACGAAGAACAGGCATGGCCACATACGCGGCAGCGCTGCCAGCAGAGGGTGGTTGGCGGCGTTGCAGCCGAAGTCACCCGACCTCCGCTTCGCTCCGGCCACCCTCTCCCCGCTGGGGAGAGGAGGGGGCCAACCTCGCGAGGATCGCTAGATGGACTCCTTCCGCGACAAGATCGTTCCGGTGACCTCGATCCTCGCGGGCGTGGTGGTCTTCTGGTATGTTTTCGCCGTCATCCTCAACGCGCCGTTCCAGCGCGATCTCGACCGCCGTGCCGGCGAGACGCCGGGGGTTGTGGAATTCATCGGCAAGACGATGTCGCAGCCGAAGCCGACGCTGCCGGCGCCGCATCAGGTGGCTGTGAATTTCTTCGAGAACACGTTTCTGCGCAGCGTCACCAGCAACCGCAGCCTTGTCTACAATGCCTGGGTGACGTTGTCCTCGACGCTGCTCGGCTTTGCCTTCGGCACGGCGCTCGGCATTGTGATTGCCGTCGGTATCGTGCATGTGGCGACGCTCGACCGCAGCCTGATGCCTTGGATTATCGCCTCGCAGACCATTCCGATCCTGGCGGTGGCGCCGATGATCATCGTCGTGCTGGCGGCGATCGGCGTCACCGGGCTGATCCCGAAGGCGCTGATCTCGACCTATCTGTCGTTCTTCCCGGTGGCTGTCGGCATGGTCAAGGGTTTGCGTTCGCCCGAGCTCACCCATCTCGACCTGATGCACACCTACAATGCCAGCCCCTCGCAGACCTTTTGGAAATTGCGCGTGCCGGCATCGGTGCCGTTCCTGTTCACCTCGATGAAGGTGGCGGTCGCCGCCAGCCTGGTCGGCGCCATCGTCGGCGAACTGCCGACCGGCGCCGTCGCCGGCATCGGCGCCAAGCTGCTTGCCGGCGCCTATTACAGCCAGACCATCGACATCTGGTCGGCGCTGGTTGCCGGCTCGGTCGTGGCAGCCCTGCTGGTTATGGTGGTCGGCATGGCCGGGCGCATCGTCGACCGCGCCATGGGCGGGAGGCCGGCATGAGCGATCTCCTCAGCCTTTCGTCGATCACGCCTCGTTCCTGGCAGGGGTATGCCGCGCTTGTCC
>NZ_RZSW01000843.1:0-1888 GCF_003997375.1 Mesorhizobium sp. M5C.F.Ca.IN.020.29.1.1
ATCGCAAAGTAAAATTCGCGAAAACCCGGACGTGAGAACATATCATGAATACCCATTCGGGCATAGCTGCTCCGTTTTTGTTCGATCAGCTTTGCAATGGTCCACTCGATCTCGGCCTGCTCTTGCACGTCTACAAAGCGAATCGCCCCGCCACCTTGCTTGGCGAGGTTTTTGGCCTTGCGCCGGTGGGTATGCAGCGTCGAATTCGAAAACTTTGACGCATAAAACCGATCCCAGTTCGCTTCCGGGAGGGTTGCGACATGTCCGCCGCAATTAGCCAGCAAGACTGGCAAGTCGAGAAAAGGATTAGGTTGAGAGCCGACAACACTGGGCATATTGTAAAATTCGACAGCGTCGAAACGAAGTTGAGGATAGTCTTGAATCGTCCGAATTATGTCTTTCCAAAGGCGGCCGAATTGCCCAGGTTTCACGTGATCGCTAAAATTTATCGCCAGGATGGGCGAATTATAATCGCACAATTCCGATCCAAACCAGACCAGCCGGCGGATCAGACCATGGCGTTCGATCGCCAATGGCAGAATAAAAACCGCCACGCCGGTATCGTCGAGACCCAGCACGATCACCGGAATCAGTTTCTCTTTGGAGCCGATGTGGCGATACCATTCCATCTGCCAATCAAACAATTGGAATACGGTACAATCCGCATGTTGCTCTAATGTTCTCCACTGAGCTTCCACCGCGTCCATATCGGTGAAAATTTGCAGAGCAATATTCGCCGTCGTCATTGGGTGTCCAATGTAACAATGTTCTGCTTGAAATCCCAAACCCAGCGCCATGATCGATGTCTCCTCAAGTCTGGAGCGGCGACTCGGTCGGTCGCTCGTGCTGCGCGGGGCCGGCGGCAGAATCCAGTTTCACCGCGAAGGCCAAAATCAGGGCGGCACATGCACCCTCGATGCTGACGGCGAGCGTCCAGCCTAGGACCAGGCCTTGAAGTCCACCAAGCTTCGCCCCCGCGACCACGAAGCACAGCTCCAGCAATCCGCCAAGCGCGAACCAGCGAGATGCCTTGCGCATCCTGTCTCCCAACCGCGCCAGCGTACAGGCATGAAATTTGAGCGTTGATCCCAACAGGCTGAAGCCGAGGAAGCGCAGGCTCGAACCGGCGATCTCAGGATACGCTGGATTGAAGACCGCAAGGATCTGCTGCGAATAGGTGAAGACTATGACGGCGCAGACCAGCGAGAAGAGCAATGACGCCGTCACCGATACAAGGACATCGTGTCTGGATTGTTTTGGGCATGCCCGGATCACGGGGAACAGGACCGTGGCCATGGCTGCGGGAATCAATGACGCCATAGTGACCAGCATCCACAACGCCACGAAGGCGGCATTTGTGGTGGGCGACAGGAGAACCAGCACAAGGTAGGGCATGATGACGCTCGGGGCCTGCACGGCCACATCGAGCGCGTAATGGTCGACCACCTTGCGTCGGAGAATATGGAGCAGCTGAAAATCGGGGACCCCAACAAGACGACGCGCGCCGCCCCGGGTCAAGAGATCGACGCCGACAAAGGACGCCAGCAGGCCGGCCACCCAGGTCAGAAGCAGCGCGGCACTGGACGTGTGGCCGGCGGCCGCAGCGCAGGCGATCAGCAGCAGCTTGAATGTGGAGAACAGCACTTGCCGGATCATCCTGCCGGTGCTGCGCAGGTTGCCGACGAAGGCCTGGTCGACCATCATGGCGAGAACCGTCAGGCCGCAGCCGAGGACGAATGCAACTCTTTGGAGCCAGCCGCCGATCGACTCGGTCGAGCTGTTGAGGTACGCATCTCCGAAGACAAACACCACGGCCAGGCCGACCCCCAGCACCACCCCGATGGACGCTGCAGCGGCCACGAGGCCGCGGTCCCTGCCTGGATGCCGT
>NZ_RZSW01000844.1:0-1884 GCF_003997375.1 Mesorhizobium sp. M5C.F.Ca.IN.020.29.1.1
GCTCGAATCACAGGGGTAGTATGCCGGCTCGTTGTAAGGCTCGAAGGCTACATTGTCGGTGCCAACCCTGGCCAGCATGGTGGCGACCGCTACAACCATTTCGCGATAGCTGGCAACGCCTTCGCTGCCGGCACCGTCATAGATCATCTCCATGCTGTAGGCCGGAACCTGGGTGACGCCGTGCAGGTCGAAAACCACCTTAAGGCCGGCCGACGTGACCCGCTCGACCGCTGCGGCAAGTATGTCCAGCGCCTGCTGCCGTTTGGCGCCCTCGCTGGCAAGCAGAGGGCCGGGGTCGACGCTCAGCCGGACGAAGTCGAAGCCCATCGATCGAATGCGCGCAAACACTTCGCCATCCGGCCAATCGGTGAGCGGCCTATGTCCAGCGCGCCACGCCTCCTCGCTGCGATAGGGCGGCCAACTGTAGGATCCATCGTCCTCGACCGGCGACCAGTTGAGCCATTCATGCACGCCGACGCCGCGCTGGAGCTGGATCGGCGCAGCGTTGGCGGCTATCGCCATGCCGAGCACCCAGGCTACAACCCACGCCATCCTTCTCATCGCCACTCTCCGCATCATGGTCGGAGATATTAACCGCAGGATCGGAAAAGGAGGATTGCCGTCGTGCGGCTTTTCGACAGCATGGTATATAAGAATCGAAACCTTGGCGGAGCGCGTATGAGAGTCGGCTGGTACATCAACCGGTTGCGCAGCATGGAGCCGGCCGAGGTGTTGCACCGGCTGGGCGAGCAGCGTCGAAGGATCGCTTCGCGCCGCCGCGACGACGGCTGGGAGCGTTATGCTTCCCCCCAGTTGCACCCGGTGCTGCGTGGATTGCGCGATGCTGCGCTGGCTGCGACACCGGAGCAACGGCAAGCCATAGCGGCGGCGGCGCAAAACACGCTTGGGGGCCAGTTTTCCGCACTTGGGCGGACATGGCCACGGCGCGATCGAGATCGGCTGTTTCCTCCCGAGCTTTGGCGCCTTGATCCGGTGACCGGCAGGTTTTGGCCGGGTCCCGAGGCCCATACTTTCGATATCGATTTTCGCCATGGCGGCGGCCGCGGCGATGTAAAATACGTTTGGGAGATCAACCGGCTGCAGCAGTTGCCGCCACTGGGCGCCCACCTGCTTCTCGCCGGCGACGACCAGTCCCGGATGGCCATAGAGGCGGCGATCGACAGCTGGCATTCAGCCAATCCGCCGTTTCGAGGGGTTTGCTGGGCCTCCGGCATCGAAGTAGCGCTGCGAGCCATCAGCCTGATTGTCACCATGGACCTCGTCGGCGACCGATTAGGCGCTGCGACACGGCAGCAAGTGGGTGAAATACTGGCGGCAAGCGCCTATTGGCTGCCGCGGTTCCCTTCTCGATTTTCGTCCGCCAACAACCATCTCGTCGCAGAACTGGCTGGCGAGTATCTGATCGGCCTGGCGTTGGGGACCGAATCCAACGCTGTCCGCGGCGCCCTCCTGGCTGAGGCGCGCAAGCAGATTCTCGCCGATGGCGCCGGTGCCGAGCAGACCCCGACATATGCGGCCTTCACCGCCGAACTAATTTTGCTGTGCGCCGCTGCGGCACGCCAGGCCGGAACGCCGTTTCCCTCGCCCGTCGAAGCGCGTCTGGCCGCATTTGCCAATTTCGTCGCTTGGCTCTCCCCAGCTGCCGGCTTTGGCGACAACGATGAAGGTCGCGTGCTGACGCTCGGGGACGAGCCGGACTATGTCCGATCCGTCGCCGCCGCCATCCGTGGCTTTTTACAGATGCCGGGCAACGCGGCGGCGCCACACGATTTTCGGGCGCTTTTCTTTGGCAGGCCGTCGGAACCGGCACCGGCGTCGCATGGGTTGCAAACGTTCACGCAAGGCGGGCTCTCCGTCTGGCGC
>NZ_RZSW01000845.1:0-1881 GCF_003997375.1 Mesorhizobium sp. M5C.F.Ca.IN.020.29.1.1
GAATAGGATCACTGCTGGCTTGGCCGCATTCTGCGGCTGCAGCGGCCAGCGCCACAGCAAGGCGGCAGCGAGCTTGTCCAGCACGGTTACGCTGGCCCGCACGTCCTCCAGCCATAACAGTTTGGCGCCGCCTCCTTCCACCCCCGCGACGATGTCAGCGAGGTTGGTCTTGTCGATAAAGGCTCGCGACGAGACCACGGTGCGGACTTCCGCCGTGCGCACTGCGGCGGTGACGCTGGCCCGGCCTGCGGTGTAGTTGATCATCGCCGCCACCCGGCTCGCCGACAACAGGCCAATAAGCGACAGCACGACGCCGTTGGCGTTGGGCAGCAGCACTCCAACCGCTTCGCCCGGCGCCGTCACCGCCTCGAAGCGGCGGCCCAGCACCCGCGCGCCGATGAACAGCTTTCTGTAGTTCAACGTGCCGCTGACCACGTCTTCGACGATAGGATGCGAGGCGCCGACTCGGTCGGCGGCGTCGCGCATGGCGAGGAACAGGCCGCGATTAAGATCGCTGCCGAAAAGCCGGGCTTCCGCGAAACGGTCGAACAGCGCATTGGTGTTCGAGGACTGATCAGGGTTTCGCGCCACCAGCTCGGCGATGGTCATCGGCTCCAGCACGCTGATCGACAGGCGCAGAAACCAGCGCCGCGGCGCCTTGTCCGCCGGCGTCAGCGACACCGGCAGAGTGCGCGCGCCGGCGACAAAGATCGGCACGATGCGGGCATCGGCTTGCATGGCGATGCGGGTAACGGCGCGAAACAGGCGAAATGTCTTGATATCCGGCTCGACCGCGTCCGGCAAATAGACGGCAAGGCGGCCCTTGCCCTTCAGCACCCGCACCAGCCGGCGGCTGACGAAGATATGCTCGGCGTTGAAGGCGATGGTGCGGCCAAGCTCGCGCCATGGTTCGAGCCAGGGTGACTTGGCGGAGGCCTGGTCGAGAATGTGCAGCGTATCTTCCGGCAGCAGTGACAGCATCAGCGCCGGTTCGAGGCGCGACTGGTGCGAAATGACGTAGATGACCGGGGCGGCTGCGTTGCGGGCGATGTTGATGCGGCCGTCGGCAATCCGATAGGCGAGCTTGAACGGTACATAAAGCAGCGCCTGCGTGAAGCGCAGGCCGAGGCGGAATTTTTCCACCACGCCGATCAGCAGCCAGGCCGCGACGAGCCCCGCAAGCAGCGCCAGTGTCAGGATCATGCCGCGTCTCTCCCAACAGATTTTCACTTCGCGGTTCTTCCTGACCGCTTCGATGAGAACCTAGACGAAGTGGGGTCAACGTCAATGCTGCTCGGACAGGCCGGCTGCAAGCTGCCGGCCTGTCACGCTTCACCGTCGACAAAATTACTTGCGGATGAGCGTGGAACTGAACGGCGCTGCTCACGCCGCTTTCAACCTCCCGCTGATGAAACGGAATTCCTGTGTCTTGCCGCCGTAGCCATAGGCGGCGGCCGGCACTTCGTGCACGAAGGCGTAGCTTTCTTCGTGCATCTCACCCAGCAAGCGGCCAAATGCGGCGAAGATCGCCTTGAGATAGGCTTCCAGCTCAAGCTTGGTGTTGGTGCCGTCGACCACCTTGATGTCGAGCCAGAAACTGTTGGCGCCATGCTCGGCCAGCGACTTGCCGCCGGCGAACCAGTGCTCGGGGTCATGATAGGATATGGCGACCGCGGTGATGGTCGCATCCTTGCGCAGATGCGCAGCGGTCAGTTCGGTCACCTGCTTGGCGATAGCGGCGGACAAAGCGGCATCGGGCTTGCCTGAGACGCTGACATTGATGATCGGCATAAATTTCTTTCCTCGGGTTATGCGGCATCTCTTCGCCGCGAGAAATCTTTGCCATCGCTCTTCCATTATGAAAATCGAATTGTTTGAGGA
>NZ_RZSW01000846.1:0-1880 GCF_003997375.1 Mesorhizobium sp. M5C.F.Ca.IN.020.29.1.1
CTTCCAAACTGCTCGATGACGCCGTGGTTCATCACCGCGATCTTGTCGGCCATCGACATCGCTTCCATCTGGTCATGCGTGACGTAGACGGTGGTGGCATGGATGCGGTTGTGCAGTTCGCGCAGCTCATGGACCATGAGATCGCGGAATTCGGTGTCGAGCGTGCCGAGCGGCTCGTCCATCAGGAAGCATTTTGGCCGCCGCACGATGGCGCGGCCGAGCGCCACGCGCTGGCGGTCGCCGCCGGCAAGGCCGGAGACTGATTTGTTGAGCAGATGGTCGATGCGCAACAGCTTCGCCGTCTCCTCGACGCGCTGGCGGATTTCGATGCCTGGCATGCCTTGCGCCAGCAGCGGGAAGCCGATGTTCCTGCGCACATTCATATGCGGATAGAGCGCGAACAACTGGAAGACGAAGGCGATGTCGCGCTCGCGGGCACGCCGCATGGTGACGTCTTCGCCGCCAAGCAGGATCTTGCCGCCGGTCGGCAATTCCAGGCCGGCGATCATGCGCAAGGTCGTCGTCTTGCCGCAACCCGACGGCCCCAGCATGACGAAGAACTCGCCATCTCTAACGACGAAGCTGGAATCCTGCACGGCGACGAAATCGCCGAATGCCTTTCTCAGATGCTCGACCCTGATCTCCGCCATCGTCTACTCCGGAAATTTCGAGACGATTATGAACATCGCCGTGCCGGCCAGCATGGTGATGAACGAATAAGTATAGAGCGACAGCGCGAAGGGCTGGAACAACATCAGGAAGCCAATGGCTATGATCACTGTCGCGATATTCTCCATCAGGCCGCGCCTCGCCCATGCCGGCCAGCGCGACTTGCGTTTTGCGGGTTGGGTCAGGCTCATTTGCGCACCGCGCCGAAGGTGATGCCACGCAGCAACTGTTTGCGGAGCAGGATGGTGAACACCAGGATCGGCACCAGGAAGATCGTCGTGCCCGCGGCGACGGCCGGCCAGTCCTGGCCGCCTTCGCCGATGATGGTCGGGATAAAGGGCGGTGCGGTCTGCGCCGTGCCTGAGGTCAGCAGTGCGGCGAACGCATACTCGTTCCAGGCGAAGATCAGGCAGAAGATGGCCGTCGCGGCAATGCCGGTGGTCGCCTGCGGCAGCACGGTGCGCCAGAAGGCCTGCAGCCGCGTATAGCCGTCGATCATCGCCGCTTCTTCGTATTCGCGCGGGATCTCGTCGATGAAGCCCTTGAGCAGCCACACGGCCAGCGACACGTTGACCGCCGTGTAGAGCAGGATCATGCCGAGTGCGGTGTCCGACAGGCCGAGCTCGCGGTACATCAGGTAGATGGGAATAGCGACCGCGATCGGCGGCATCATCCGCGTCGACAGGATGAAGAACAGCAGATCGTCGGCCAACGGCACCTTGAAGCGCGAGAAGCCATAGGCCGACATTGTGCCGAGGAACACCGCGCAGAAGGTCGAGCCGAAGGCGATGATCAGCGAGTTTATGAAGCGCGGCATGAAGTTGGACGGCCCGGCGATCACCATGTTGCGCTTGCGCACTGTCTCGTCGCAGACGCCCGTCGCCGGTCCCAGCGAGTTGATGTATTCCGGTGTCTGCCGGGTGCGGGTCGAGAACAGATTGCAGTAGCCCTCGAGGCTCGGCTGGAACAGGATCTTCGGCGGATAGGCGATCGAATCCGGCGGCGTCTTGAAGCTGGTGGCGAAGATCCACAGCAGCGGCACGATCGAGATCAGCGCGTAAAGCACGATGATCGTGCCGGCGACGCGCTTCGACGTGGCCGAGGGTGCGACGACCGAATGGGCTGACGTCAGGTTCATCTCTGCTTCACCTTGTTGAGCGCCTTGACGTAGATATTGGCCAGCCCGAACACCGCAACGAACAGGATGATGG
>NZ_RZSW01000847.1:0-1875 GCF_003997375.1 Mesorhizobium sp. M5C.F.Ca.IN.020.29.1.1
GACTAGGACGGCGGCCTACGACGTCGGCAGCAACGAAAAAGGCCGCCTCATGGGCGGCCTTTCACAATTCGCAGAATGCCGTGTTATTCCGCGTCTTTGGCGGCTTTCTTCTTCGGCGCGGCCTTTTTCTTGGGCTCTTCCGTATCGTCGGCCTGCTTGGCGTCGGCCTTCTTCGCGGCGGCTTTCTTCGCCGGCTTCGCGTTGGCCGTCTCGGTGTCCTCGTCGTCGGCCATCAACTCTTCCTTGCTGACCTTAACGTCGGTGACGGAGATCTGGCCGAGGAGATGATCGACCACCTTCTCCTCGAACATCGGCGCGCGCAGCGTGTTCAGCGCTTCGGGGTTGCTGCGGTAGAATTCGAAGGCTTCCTGCTGCTGGTTGGCCGGATAGCGGCGCACCTGCTCGAACAGGCCACGCTGCAATTCGTCGTCCGACACCGTCACGCCGGCCTTCTCGCCGATTTCGGCGAGAACCAGGCCGAGACGCACGCGGCGCTCGGCAAGCCGCATATATTCGGCGCGCGCCTCTTCTTCCGTCGTCTCCTCGTCGGCGAAGGTGCGGCCGGCGGCTTCCAGATCGCGGTTGACCTGGTTCCAGATGTTGTTGAACTCGGCCTCGACGAGCTTCGACGGTGCCTCGAACGAGTAGGCGGCATCGAGCTGGTCCAGCAGCTGGCGCTTGATCTTCTGGCGCGTCATCGAACCGAACTGGTTCTCGATCTGGCCGCGCACCACTTCACGCAGGCGCTCAAGCGACTCCAGGCCGAGATTCTTGGCCATTTCGTCGTTGATTTCCAACGCACCGGGCTTGGACACTTCCTTGACGGTGACGTCGAAGGTCGCTTCCTTGCCGGCCAGATGCGCCGCCTGGTAGTTTTCCGGGAACGTAACCGTGACCTGCGTCTCGTCACCGGCCTTGCTGCCGATGAGCTGATCCTCGAAGCCGGGAATGAATTCCTTGGAGCCGAGCACCAGCGGCTGGTCCGTGCCGGCGCCGCCGCTGAAGGCTTCGCCGTCAATCTTGCCGACATAGTCGATCGTCACGCGGTCGCCTTCGGCGGCCTTGCCGGCCTTCGGCTCATAGGTGCGCGCCGATTCGGCGACACGCTGGACCTGCTCGTCGATTTCCGAATCCGGCACGTCGAACACCTGACGCGTCACCTTGATGTCGGAGAAATCCTTGATCTCGATCTGTGGAATGATCTCGTAGTTCAGGCGGAACTCGAAGTCTGCGCCGCCGGCCAGGATCTTCTCGGCCTCCTTCTCGTCCTCGGTCATGATCACTTCGGGCTGCATGGCGGCCTTTTCGCCGCGCCCGGTAATGATCGAACGGGTCGAATCGTTGAGAATCTCGTTGACCACCTCGGCCATGAACGACTTGCCGTAGACCTTGCGCAGGTGCTGCACGGGCACCTTGCCGGGGCGGAAGCCGTTGATACGGACCTTGTTCCTGGCATCGGAAAGCCGCGCCATCAGCTTGGCTTCCATGTCACCGGCCGGCACGGTGATCTTGATCTCGCGCTTGAGACCGGAGTTGAGCGTTTCGGTGACCTGCATCATAGAACCTTTGTTTCCACCAATGAGGCAGCCAAACGGCTCCTGCCGTTTACAGCCTGCCGGTATATCTTGCCGGGAATGGCTTTTGGTGCGGGACTTGGCGATCTGTCCGCCCAACGCGGCTCAAATCCTTCAGAAATACGCTCCAAAATGTGAATAAGTCTTTGTTTTTCCTACTTCTTATCACATTCGGCAGAAGCGGATCGTCGCATCCCGTCACATTCGACACGCCTTTTGTCACAGGCGCGGCTAATTTTCAACCATCTTCGCGTCTACAGCGCCGCGCGTCCTCTTGGACGCGCAAAGGACGCTGTAGCAC
>NZ_RZSW01000848.1:0-1871 GCF_003997375.1 Mesorhizobium sp. M5C.F.Ca.IN.020.29.1.1
ATGGCCAGGCGCGCAACAGTTTGCGGCAAGCACTGGTCGACATCCGGCGCTCGTTCCCGACCAGCAAAGATGCCGCCGTCTACATCGACGGGGATCACGAAGCCGTCGCGCTGTTTGCCGGCCCGGATGAAGCGGACATTTCGATCTTCGACCGGAAACTGGAGGAGGGCCGGGCGACCGATCTCGCCTTCGCCGCCGACCTCTACCGCGGTGGGGTGCTCGCAGGGGAAGCCATTCCTGAGGAACTGGATGAGTGGTTTGGACCCTATCTGAACAGGTATCAGCGCAAGGCGCTGCAGTTGGTGGATCGGCTGAGCCTCGCGCTGCCCATACCCGGCTCTGCGGAAGAGACAGCCTGCGAGGGCCTGGCAGAGAGATTGCTCGCCTCAGATCCTACCGCCGAGGCCGCCCATCGGGCGCTGATCCGGATCCACGCGCATCGCGGTCACGAAAACGCGGCCTTGCGCCAGTTCGAGCTTTGTCGAACTGCCCTGAAAAAGCAGCTGGATGCGGAGCCGGAGGCGCAGACAAGCTCACTGGCGGCTTCTCTGCAGTCCCGCGAACGAACTGGACATCAGCGGCCGGGGCCAAGCTCTGGCGTCGCGGCGCCGGCGCAAATGCGGGCAGTCCAAGCGAGACACGACGACCAGCCATCAATTGCAGTGCTGCCATTCCAGAACCTAAGCGGTGATGTCGAGCAGGAATATTTTGCCGACGGCATGGTGGAAGACATCGTCACCGCCCTGGCTCACTTCCGCCACCTGTTCGTAGTCGCACGGAATTCGAGCTTTGCCTACAAGGGGCGGTCCATAGACATAAAGCAGGTCGGGCGTGAACTGGGCGTGCGCTATGTGGTCGAGGGAAGTGTGCGCCGGGCGAGTGACCGCCTGCGCATCGCCGGACAGCTCATCGACACCTCGACGGGGGCCTATCTCTGGGCCGATCGTTTTGACGGAACGCTCGCCGAGGTGTTCGATCTGCAGGACCAGGTCGCCTCGAGCATAGTCGGCGCAATCACACCGAAGGTGGAGGAGGCTGAGATCGAGCGTGCCAAACGCAAGCCGACAGAAAGCCTCGACGCTTATGACTACTACCTCCGCGGGCTCGCAGTCTTTGACCGGACGGTCAACGATCAAACGGCTATCGACGAAGCGTTGCAACTGTTCAAGGCAGCGATCGCCCGTGACCCGGAGTTTGCCGCAGCTTACGCGCGGGCTGCGCGATGCTACGCCACTCGAAAGAGCAATGGCTGGATGGTCGATCGCGCGGAAGAGGTCGCAGAAGCCGTCCGGTTGGCGAGGCGAGCGGTCGAACTCGACAGGGACGATGCGATCGCACTTTCCCATGGTGGATACGTCCTTGGTTATGTTGGGGGCGAACTCAAGAACAGTGCGGTCTGCATCGATCGCGCGCTCGTTCTCAATCCGAATTTAGCGGCTGCCTGGGGCCTAAGCAGCTGGGTGAGAGCCTGCTTTGGTGAGCCGGACAGGGCCGTCGAACACGCTGCGGGCGCCATGCGCCTGAGTCCACTGGATCCGCGTCTGTTCGCCTGGCAGTTCTGCACGGGGCTCGCTCACTTCTGTGCTGGCCGCTACGATGACGCTGTCGAATGGGCAGAAAGCTCGTTGCGATCCCAGCCGAACTACGCAAGCGCCATGCGCGTTGCGGCCGTAGGTCATGCCCTGGCGGGGCGGCTTTTGGAAGCGCAGCAAATGATGGCCCGGCTGTGCGCGTTCGATCCCTCGCTGCGGCTTTCGAGTCTCGCCGAGGTGCTGCCGCCGTTTCATCGACCGGACGATCGCAGCAGATATATCGAGGGCCTTCGCAAGGCGGGCCTGCCGGACTAAGGCCCGTGTCTCCTGAAATGGTGG
>NZ_RZSW01000849.1:0-1867 GCF_003997375.1 Mesorhizobium sp. M5C.F.Ca.IN.020.29.1.1
GTAAAGCGTAGACGGGACAGTCTATGTCCATTTCGTTCGCCAAACCGAGGGCATAGGAACAATCGCCCGAACCTGTGGGAACAAAGAAGAGCGGTGGCTGCGATCCGGTTGCTTGTACGGAAATCACGCCCGGACCACAGGGCTGTGGCTCCAAATGAATGTTCGATGCAAGTTCCTTCAGAACAGGGGCTTGGAAGAGGTCGGCGGCGTTAAAGTTCAACCCAAGATACAATACTCGACTGAGCAACTGGCACCGCCAGGAGCGAATGGCCGCCCAGTTCGAAGAAGTTGTCGTGGCGTCCGACCCGCTCGACCCCGAGAAGCTCCGCCCAGATCTGCGCCAGCGCCGTCTCGACCGCGCCGCGCGGCGCCTCATAGGCCGTCCGCGCATAGGCGCCGGCCGGCGCCGGCAGTGCCTTGCGGTCGAGCTTGCCGTTCGGCGTCAGCGGCAGCGCCGCGAGCTGCACGAACGCAGCCGGCACCATGTAGTCGGGCAGCCGCCCGCTCACATGCGCGCGCAAGGCGCCGGCAAGCCCGCCGCCATCCTCGTCGTCCGAGCCGGCCTCGGGCGCACACACCACATACGCGACAAGGTGCTTGTCGCCGGCCCGGTCCTGGCGCGCCACCACCACCGCCTCACGCACCCAGGCGTGCTCGCAAAGCCGCGCCGCGATCTCGCCCGGCTCGATGCGGAAGCCGCGGATCTTCACCTGGTCGTCGTTGCGGCCCAGAAACTCAAGATTGCCGTCCGGCAGATAACGCGCCAGGTCGCCGGTCTTATACAGCCGATCGCCTTCCACAAAGGGACTGGCGATGAATCGCTCCGCCGTCAGCTCGGGCCGGTTCAGGTAGCCACGCGCAACGCCTGCCCCGCCAATGTAAAGCTCGCCCACCGCCCCGAACGGCACGGGCCCACCATGCCCGTCCAGCAGATACACCCGCGTGTTCGCAATCGGACGCCCGATCGGAACAACTGGCCCATCAAAATCATCGGGACAACTCCAAACCGTCGCGCAGACCGCTGCTTCGGTCGGGCCATAGGCGTTGACGATAGATGCCGAGGCTAGACTTCGGACGAGTTCAGCCTTCGGCAGTTCGCCAGCAAGAATGAGAACTTGCGATGCCAAACATCCGGGCTCCCTGCTTGCCTGAAGCAAGGCTGGAGGTAACGTCGCATGGGTTATGGCTTCGCGTCGCAGGTAGTCCGATAGTTTGTTACTCGCCTGGCGGAACTCGTCCGCGGGCAAGTGCAATGCGGCGCCTGCGCCAAACGCCATGACAAGCTCCCAAGCACTTGCATCAAAACCGAAGGAGGCGAACTGCACGACACGGCTATTTGAACAGACGCCAAAAAGCACGAGCTGAGCCAACCCTAGATTGACGAGGCTGTGGTGCTCGACCATGACGCCCTTTGGCGTTCCGGTTGAGCCGGAGGTGTAGATGACATAGGCGAGATGGCGCGCGGTGAGGCCAAGCGCGCGCGGCTCGGGATCCGAAGCGGACAGTTCGGCCCAGGCTGGTGTCGCCGTCTCCAGATCGACCACGCTCACATCGACAAGGGCCTCGGGGCCGAGCGCGGCGCGGCCGGCCGCATCGGCCAGCAGCAGCCGCGGCGCGGCATCGCCGAGAACCTGCCGCAGCCGCGCGCAGGGATAGGCCGGGTCCAGCGGCAGATAGGCGCCGCCCGCCTTGAGAATCGCCAAAAGCCCGACCACCATCGCCGGGCTGCGCTCGACGCAGATCGCCACCGGCTGGTCCGGCCTCACCCCGAGCGCGGCGCCGGCGCCGCAACGCCGCTGCAGCGTTGCACCAGCGCCAGCGCCAGCGAGGCATGCTCGTGCGCCAGCAGCTCGGAAAGGTCCGGTGA
>NZ_RZSW01000084.1:0-15958 GCF_003997375.1 Mesorhizobium sp. M5C.F.Ca.IN.020.29.1.1
CATCCGCTCTACATCCTGTTTTCTTCCGGAACGACCGGCATTCCCAAATGCATCGTCCATTCGGCCGGCGGAACGCTGATCCAGCATGTCAAGGAAGAACGGCTCCACGCCGGCCTGCTCGACGGCGACCGCTTCTTTTATTTCACCACTTGCGGCTGGATGATGTGGAACTGGCTGGTGTCCGGCCTGGCGTCGGGCGCAACCCTTCTGCTTTATGACGGGTCGCCCTTCTATCCCGACGGCAACGTGCTGTTCGACTTCGCCGACGCCGAGAAGATGACCTATTTCGGTACCTCGGCCAAATTCATCGATTCCGTGCGCAAGGCCGGCCTCAGACCGATCAAAACGCATGATCTTTCGAGCGTGCGCACGATCTCCTCCACCGGCTCGCCACTGTCGCCCGAGGACTTCCGCTTCGTCTATGACGGCATCAAGAAGGACGTGCATCTCGCCTCGATTTCCGGCGGCACCGATATCGTCTCCTGCTTCGTGCTCGGCGTACCGACCGAACCGGTATGGACCGGAGAGATACAGGGGCCTGGCCTCGGCCTCGCCGTCGATGTCTGGGACGACGACGGCCACACGCTCAGGCAGGAAAAGGGTGAGCTCGTCTGCACCAAGGCGTTTCCGGCGATGCCGATCGGCTTCTGGAACGATCCCGAAGGCAAGAAATACCACGCAGCCTATTTCGAGCGCTTCGACAATGTCTGGTGCCACGGGGACTTCGCCGAATGGACCGCTCATGGCGGCCTGATCATCCATGGCCGCTCCGACGCGACGCTCAACCCGGGCGGGGTGCGGATCGGCACGGCGGAGATCTACAACCAGGTCGAGCAGATGCCGGAAATCTTGGAAGCACTGTGCATCGGCCAGGATTTCGACAACGACGTGCGGGTTGTGCTGTTCGTGCGGCTGGCTGAGGGGATGCAACTCGACGCGGAGCTGGAAAAACGCATCCGCGCGAAAATCCGCAGCGGCGCGAGCCCCCGCCACGTGCCGGCTAAAATCGTCGCGGTCGCCGACATTCCACGCACCAAATCGGGCAAGATCACCGAGCTTGCGGTGCGCGACGTGGTGCATGGCCGCGCCGTCAAGAACAAGGAGGCGCTGGCCAATCCCGAAGCGCTCGAGCTGTTCCGCGCCCTGCCGGAACTGGCCGACTGAGCAAACAGGCCGGCGGTGCCATGCGACTTAATAGGCCCGGCCGAGCATGGTTAACGAAATATCTCGCTCGAATTTACCTAGAATTCATGAGTGGTACACATTGGTAAATTTTTCGCGGAGCCGGTAAGGTTTTGTTAAGGGCCGGCATCGATAGTCGTGCGTAACTTGAGGGAGAGATCCCGTTCCTCTCCAGAGGATCTGAATTCGCTCAAGCCCCGTGTAACAGCAATCCAATCATTCAAGGCGTCCTGTGGACGCCTTTTCTTTTGGAGCATCGGACCCAAAAGTGGGGACCGGTTTTGGGAAAATCCGATGCTCAAACAAAAAAGATAGAGCATCGGACCCAAAAGTGGGGACCGGTTTTGGGAAATCCGATGCTCAAACAAAAAGATAGAGACACGGACGACTGACAGTCCGCCGCTCTAATCCGCGAGCACGCGGGTCGACGGGAAAGCGACTTCGACCAGGGTGCCCTCTCCGGGCGTCGAGTTGATGGTGAACCGGGCCCGGTTCGCCTCGACCATGGCCTTGGTCAGCGGCAGCCCGAGACCCGTACCGTCGCCGCGCCCGCGCTTCAGCGCGTTGATCTGCTTGAACGGCTTGAGCGCCTGCTCGATCTCGGACTGGCTCATGCCGATACCGGTGTCGCGCACGCGCATGACCACGTCGCCGGAGATCTCGTAAGCTGTCGATACGATCACCTGGCCGCCGGCCTGCGTATAGCGAATGGCATTCGACAGGATGTTCAGTGCGATCTGGCGCACGCTGCGCAGATCGGCCACCACTTCCGGCAGCCGAGAGGCGAAGCTGGAGCGGATGATGACACGTTCGCGGTTGGCTTGCGGCTGCATCATCGCCACCGTCTCGGACAGCGTGTCGTTAAGCGACACCGCCTCATATGCCATCTCCTGCTGGCCGGCCTCGATTTTCGAAATGTCGAGCAGATCGTTGACCAAGTCGAGCACATGATTACCCGACCGGTTAATGTCGCGTAGATAGTCGCGGTAACGGTCATTGGCGACCGGCCCGAATTTCTCGTCGACCATCAGCTCGGAAAACCCGATGATAGCATTGAGCGGCGTGCGGATCTCGTGGCTGATGCGGGCGAGGAAGTCGGTCTTTTGCGAGGAGGCGCGCTCGGCCACGGCGCGTGCCTGGGTCAGATCCTCTTCGGCCCGCTTCCATTGGGTGATGTCGCGCACCACCGCGCAGAAGCCGCTATCGTTGGGCAGGCTGCCGATGGTCATGAACAGCGGAATGAAGCGCCCCTGCGCCTCGCGTCCAATCACCTCGCGGCCGTCGTTGAGCACGCTCGCCACGCCGGGCTCGGACAATCCGTCGAGATAGTCTCGCGCGGCGCGCTGGCTTTCGATCGCGAACAGCGAGACGAAGGGCTTGCCGCTCACCTGGTCGCTGTCGAAACCGAAAAGCGCTTCGGCCGGGCGGCTGATCGAGCGGATCGTTCCGTCTCGGCTGATCAGCACGACGCCGTCGGTCGCGGTGTCGATGATGGTGCGCATCTCGGCGATGCGTGCCTTGAGCTCGGAAGTGTCCGGCTGCGTCTGGTCGTCGGCGGTACTATGCAGAATGGCTGCTGCCTCGTCGTCGCCGGAACGGCGCACGACCAGCATCAGCGCCTTGCCGCCACGCCACGGAACCGAACGCAGAATGGCCTCGATCGGGAACTCCTGACCGTCATGCGTCTTCAACCGGAGCGCGTGATCGGTTCCGTCGGAGGCGCTGTCGTCGTAAGGATCGGCAAACAGCGCGCCGAGGCCACCGGCATCCTCCAGATCGTCGAGCGTGTCATAGCCGGTCAGGCTGAGGAATTCCTCATTCGCATAGTGGAGATCGTCGCCGGAATGGATGAGCAGCGGCACCGGCAGTTTGCCGAGGATCGAAGTGTCCGGAGCCTTGCTGCCATCTGCGGTCGAAAAAGCCGATGGCACGAACCCTTCGAGCTTGAGCGGCGGCACCTGCAGGCGCGGCCGCTCAATCGGCGCCGCCTCCACGTCGCCGACATCGCCGATGTGATCGGTTGACGAACGGGTTTCGTCGTCACCGGACGGCGCCCAATCCTCGCTGTCTTCTGCATCACGGAAATCGGCGTCCGTCATGCTGTCGTCGTCTTCGGCGGCGGTCGATCGACTGCCCGTGTCGGTGGGTTCGACTACCTCTTGCGTCGCCTTGTCCGGCTCCGAAACCGGGGCGCCGTCGCTATTGTCGGCGACATAGTCCCGGTCGGCGTAGTCGAGCAGCGAGCCTGAGATGCCGGACACGGTTGCTTCCCGCTGCTCGGCGTCGAGCCTCGCGACATCCTTCTCGTCTTCGACATCGGTTTCGGACGGTTCCGCCGCAGCCGGTTCTGCCGACATTGCAGCATCGGGCTGTTCAGTTGGGGGATTGTCCTTCTTGAGCCGCTCGCCGATTTCACGGAATGCACTGCGTTCCAGCGTCGACAGGCCTTTGTCGTTGGCCGGCTGCCTGTGCTCCGCCAACCGGATCACCTTGTCGGCAAAGCGCCGCTCCGGCTTCGGCACGATGGTCAGCGCCGGCACCTCGCCCTGGAACGGGTCGGTTTCGTCAGGCGTTTCGGCGACTTCCGGCTGGAAGGCTGCGGGAACCCCGGCATTAGGGACAAGCGCCATACCGATCGCTTCCGGATCAACCACTGTATCGCCGGTGCGGGCAACGCCGAAGCCGCGAAAACCTTCGAAGGCACGGCTTCGGCCGTAGACGGGCAGCGCCGCCAGGTCGACGGGAATCTTGAAATCGGTGCCGGCAACCGGCCACAGCACCGAGCGGCCGGACCAGGTGTCGCGACGGTCGAGCAGGCCGGCGATCTCGCCGGACGCATCGAGGTCGAAGGTGGCCGCGACGTCCCTGAAACGCCGGCCGATCACATCGGCGGCAGGCTTGCCGACGAGTTCTGCGAATTCCGGCGACAGCGCACTGAACCTGCCTTCGGCGTCGGTGCGCCAGACGAAACGCAGGGGCGGCGCCGCGCGGTCGATCGAGGGGATGGCACGCTCAGTCGGGTAGCCGGCCCCGATGGCATCCTGTCCGGAACTTTCGGCCGAAGCATCCGCCTCGACATGTCCGGACGCATCCGGTCGGCCCGGCTTTTGCGCCTCATCCTCGCTGGCGCTGAAATACCAATGGTCATGCTGTGGAGGCATTCCGCCGGCCGCTTCCGGACCCTGCTCGGTCGAATCGGGCGCGGTTGAATCAGGTCTGGTCGAATCAGATCTGGTTGAATCTGGCCCGGTCGAATCGGGAACGTCGTGCTCCGCCGACACCGAAATGTCTCCGCCGGCTGCCGGGACGGTCTGCGCTGCCACATCCAACTTCGCGACTGTTGCGGGCGTTTTGTCCTTTTCTGCTTTTGGCGGGACTGCGGCGTCGGACGCCGCCGCACCGATAGCGGTTTCTCCTCCCGCGCTGCGCTCGCCAGCAGAGCCTGCTTCGGAGTCAAGCCGGTTCTCGTCGATCACCACCAGCAGGTGCCGCTCGTCCGTCAGCCGGGCGAGGCCGGCCGGATAGGAAGTGGTGCCGCCTGGAACGAGGCGTTTGACGATGCGATCGTTCTCGTTCGCCACATCGGTCACAAGCGCTGCCAGCGTTTCGGGCAAGATGCCGAGCGCCGAAAAACCGTCGGAAGCGGCCTCGATGTTGCCCTTGGCATCGACGAAGGCGATGAAATGACCGTCTTCGGTAAAGCCGCTGATGGCCTGAGCGGCGATCTCGGCGCTGCGCGAGCCGGTCTGTGCCGCCGGCACCGCCAGCATGATCGCTTTTTCGCCGTCAGGCATTGTCACCGCGCTGGCCAGAAAGCCAACCGCGCGGCTGGTCAGGCCGGTAGCCAGCCGCACCGTGATGGCGCGGTCGCGACCGATCTGTGGAAAGCCGCTTGTCGCCATGATCTGGCGTCTGGCGATCAGCGGCAAGCCTGTCGAGGCGCCGATGATGGCCTCGATGTCGGGGTAGCCGAACACCGCTGCGCCTGGTCCGTTGGCCCAGATCACCTGTTCGAGGTCTGCCGACAGAAGGGCGATCGCGTCGCCGGCGGCAAAGCGCTGGCGGACCGCGTCGAGCACGGCGACGTCGAGGAAGGAGTAGTTTTCGGACGGCATGCGCTTTGGGAATCCTCACAGAGCGGCAGTTTGCGGTTAACGCTTTGTTAATAAAAGCCGACGGCGCGAAGGTCCACAAGCCATAGCGTGCAACCGCCGGAATCTCTGGGCTCGTGGTTAACGTTGGGAGCGAAATTCTATGGTGCGCTGCAACAAAGATATTGCAACGCACAAAATTTACCTTTATATTGCCATCATACATGAACGAGACGGCTTTCTGTCGAAGCCGCTGCCGCTGCAAAGGATGGAAAATGTCCAGGACCAGGACCGCTGAAAATGTCGAATTCCCTAGCTTCGACGCTTCCAAAGCCACCGACCAGATCCGCGCTTTCGCGGAAAAGGGCGTCGAGCAGTCGAAAGAGGCCTATGCCAAGCTGAAGACCGGCGCCGAAGAGACCCAGAAGGCTCTGGAGTCGACCTTTGAGACCGCCAAGACCGTTTCCAACGACCTGTCGCTCAAGACCATCGCCGCTCTGCGCGCCAATACCGAAGCCGGCCTTTCGCATTTCGAAGCGCTGATCGGCGCCAAGTCGCTGTCGGAGGTCGTCGAACTGCAGACCGCATTCCTGCGTAAGCGCGTCGAGATGACCGTCGAGCAGGCAAAGGAGTTCCAGACCGTCGCCTCCAAGGCGGCCGAGGACGTCTCCAAGCCGATCAAGACCGCCTTCGAGAAGGCGATGAGCGAAATCAAGGCCGCCTAATATTTGCGCATATTTCGAAGATGCAACAAAAGGTCGCATTTCTTCGAACAGGATTATGTGCGATATAGTGGTCAAGCGAATACCCGGCGGGTGGAACCTCCTCCCTCTGCTCTCCGGGGTGACCAGCCAGCACCTCCTCCCGCTGGCTCGTAACAGGAAAAGGCCGGCACCTCCTCCCGCCGGCCTTTTTCTTTGCCCGGCGAAATACGATGTCGATGCCGGAGCACTCTTTGCCGACAGCGCCGCGCTTCCTGGTGCGCAAAGGACGCTGTAGAACTTTGGATTTTGCGCATGATCCTTTCCGAAAATCGATTCTGATTTTCGGGGCCATGCGCGGCCAAAAGCCTTGAATTAAACTCCGATAGCCCGTATTGACGCATCGCCGAACGACAGAGCGGGTCCCGGAGAATGAACGTTCCACCCACTCCCGCTCAGGCAAACGTGCCGTTGTAGCTCAGATGGTTAGAGCGCCGGATTGTGGATCCGGAGGTCGCTGGTTCGATCCCAGCCAACGGTACCACTACTGTCCCCAATAAATTCAACCTGCTGGCGGATGGGGTAGGGGCCGCCACGCCTCGACGGAGCCATCGTCGGAAAATGGCTGACCCGTTGCGGGGCATTCTACACAGCGGAATTACCGCCACGTACTTCGTTTGCATGTTTCGATTCCATTAGCTTGAGCGCATGGATTCGCCAGCCAGGCGACGACTCCCCAGTGCTCGCTGGTCAGGCCCAGCGGCCTCTAGCTGCCAGTCCCCCCACGCAACCAAGCCGCTGGGCCGTCCCGCCGGAGCGAAGCGCGTTGTCTCGCACATTAGCAACCTTCGGAACTGCCGGGCGCTATGCCGCGTTAATCTTCTGAATCGGAAGAGAACTGTGCACAAAAAAGACTATAGAACGAACAGAGCGGACTATGCGATTGCCGCGAAGCATGGCGGAGCGACTCCTAATGGCGATGAGTTGCCGGCGAGAACAAAGAAATCGCTGTTGGTAAGGGATCGGCGATCCGCCAAATTGGCCGCTAATCCGTCGAAAAGCGCGCTAGACCCGAACCCGAAAACGCGCGGTTAGCGCGTCCGGGCGCTGGCCGCGCACTTCGGCACGGCGGGCGTCTGTCCGAAGAGTTCGTGTCAGTCGTAGACCTTCACAATCTTGCGGGTGGATGGGTCGACCAGGACGGTTCGGCCATCTACGACGACGTAGCGGTATTGAACGTCCGGCACCTCGTAAAGCTCGACTGTATCGGGCAGAGCTGTGCCGATGTTGAGCTCCACGCCGAGAAGGCTGATGGATGCCATCGGTTTCTTTTTCACGTATTCCCGAATCACAGTATCCTGCTCGGGTTGAATGATGACGTCCTGAGCGGCGGCGGCGCTGACGCCAACGAGAAGAAGGATGCCTGCCGCGGCCGAGGAAAGTTGCTTTCTCATATTACCTCCACGCAAACTCCGCTATGGCGCTTCATTGCTGCCGCGACGGATTGCTTAGCTTGAACGGTGTGGAGCAATTCTTGTTCCACTGGCAGTGCGCGAATCCGCTTACACAAACGCGCGCCCGCTCAAGGCGGCAAGCCATCCTGACAGGTATTTCGGGAACGATTGTCGAGACAGGGCAGGCAGGCACCGGGGTAACATAATGGCAAAAAAGCCAATCAACGGCTGCACTCGGATTGTGGATCCGGAGGTAGGCGGCCGCGCTGCCTATGTGTCAGCCGCTATCGTCGCCTGCAACCATTGTGTGATGGCATCGAAAGCGATCGGTTTGGTCGTGTCGACGTCAAACAGCGGTCCGCGCCGCAGCGGCTCGGCGCGCTTGGCCAGTTCTATCAGTTCGGGGATGTAGGCCGCTCCCGGATGGCCGGCGGGACGCTGGTCGAGCCGTGCGCGATAGCGCTCGGCAAGAACTTCGCCGGGAGCATGACACCAGATTTCGGCGGTCTGCTCGACGCCGGCCCTTCGCAGGTGATCCTCGAGCACCTGGCGCGGCTGGAAGCCGAACCAGGCGTCGACGACAAATATGGTGCCAGCCGGAGCCTCGCCGACGACCGACCAGATGGCTTGGTAACTGGCGCGGCCGAGCGTCCGGTTGAATTCGCGATCACCGCCGCCGAGCACTTCGAGGAACGGGTTCTTGATGGTATCGAGCGCGAGCAATGGCCAACCCATGCGCTCGGCGATGCCGCGCGAGACGGTGCTTTTGCCGCTGGCGGGGATGCCGTTAACGAGCACGGCGCGCCGGCTGGGCACGGCGCGCCTGGCGGGCACAGCACGCCGGCCGGGGTTGAGCCGGGCAGATGGCAAGGACACGGGCGCGACTGCCGCCTTCGTCGCGAGCGCTTGCAGACCGGCGCCGATGACGCCTGCGTCGTCGCCCAGTTGCGCCGATTCCACCGGGCATTGGTACCACGGAGCCAAGGCGGGAGCCCTGGCAAGCGCCCGGTGGGCCGCCAGGCCGAGTCCGCCGCCGAGCAGGACCAGGTCAGGGGCGAACATGGCCACGGTCGTATCGATTGCCGCACGCAGCGGCCCGGCCCAGGCTTCCAGTATGCCGCGCGCCAGCGCGTCGCCGCCCGCATCCCGGCCAAAAAGCTGATCGACCGAAACATCCGGACCGAGGCCTGCCCGCGCGATGTGACGGCCAAGCGCTGTGCCTGAGCTGGTGGTTTCAACGCAGCCGCGCCGGCCGCAGACGCACGCTTCGCCTGATATGTCGACGGTGATGTGGCCGAGCTGCCCCGCCGTCCCCTTGCCGCGGACGATCCGCCGGTCTTGGACCACGGCACCGCCAATGCCGGTCCCGATCGTGAACATGACGATGCTTTCATGGCCTCTGGCGGCACCGAGAGCCATTTCCGCGATCAGTGCCATGTTGCAATCATTGTCGATCACCACGGGCTTGGCCGCCAGGCTTTCCAGTCGTTGCGCCAGGGAGATCGAGGCGAGGTTGACATAGCCTCCGGACAAGACCGCGCCAAGCTGCGCATCGACGCGTCCGGGGACGCCGATGCCGATGGCCGCAACTTCGGGGGAGTCGAGCCGGCGCACCATTTCGGCGATCCGGGAGAGCACAAGCTCCGGGTCCGGCGCGCTTTTCTCGGAAATGCGGTCGAGGATTTCGCCCGTGCCGGAAATACGGGCGGCGCGCAGATTGGTGCCGCCGATATCGATTCCTATGGCCATCGAACTAGAGCCTGTTCCATTTCGACTAGATCGAAATGGGGCTCTATCTTGCTGTTTGACCATGATCTTCTCCGAAAACCGGTCCCCACTTTTCGGGATCATGGCTAGAGGCATGACCGTCCCGTGCGTGCCTGGTGTGAACGTCGGATAGCTACAGCGCCGCGCTTCCTGGTGCGCAAAGGACGCTGTAGTATTTTGATTTGCGCATGATCCATTCCGAAAATCGATTACGATTTTTGCTTTAGCTGACCTTCGGTTCGGGGTCGTGCGCTAAGCGGCTTTCTGCCTGTAGTTTCCGATCACCGCCTGAAGCTCGCGCAATCTCGACACCGCGATGGTCTTAAGCCTTTCCCGCTGAATGTCACGGTCAAGCGAGATGCAGTCCTTCCACAGCGACCGGCCGGCGATGACGCCTGACGCGCCGTTCCTCATCGCGATCTCGACCTGGCACAGGAAGGTTGCGTGGTTGACGCCGGCAGAGAGGACCGCCCATGGCACCTCGCCAGCCATGCTGCTGATCCTGGCGCAGGCTTCCGGCGTTCCGGGATAAGGAAGCTTGAGCACCTTCGCCCCGCATTCCAGCGAAATCCGGGTCCCCTCTTCGACAAGCCAGGGGATCTTGGCTGCATAATCTTCAAGGCTTTCCCCTTCGACCTGATAGGTCAGGAACTCGACGACGAGCAGGAGGTCCTCTTGCGCGAAGTCGTCGATGCATTGGCGCAGAATGGCGACATTGTGGCCATTCGCCTCAGGCCTATCAGCCCTGAGATAGACCATGATCTTGCCGCCGGTGCCGCCGAGCTCCCGGACGCGGCGCGCGCCGAGGCCGGGAACGAGGCGCGACAAGCGGTAGCCGGCGGGCGACACGTCGAAGCCCGAGGCATCGAGGCCGATGAGCAGGGCCGTATCGCGGCTCAGCACCCCTTCATCGACAACTCGCGGCAATGCGCAAAGCGGGTCGAGCAGCACGCAGGATGCCTGGCTGGCGAGGTATCGCGTGATGTCCGACTTGGTGTCGCCGAGCATGTCGTTGGTGATCTTGGCCTGTTCTGCAGGGTCCGCCGCAAGCAAGGTCCGCATGCCGCCGCGCTGGTCACAGGCGATGGCCATGATGGCCCCGTCTTGGCCGCATATCTGCTGGTAGCCGCGCAACTCTGCGGTCGTCATCTTTGTCATGGTCTTCTGTCCGATGTTGGCGCCCGTTCAGCAGGGCGCAGATCCGTGGAACAAGAAAGGCTTAGTTTTTACCTGCCCGTCGACAGGAGGTTTGCCGCTTTGGTGCGCTATCGAACCGAGAAAATTGGCCTTAGCCCGCTATTCGTCGTGAAAACGAGCCCACGTTGCGAGTCAGCCGAATTTGCGCGATAACTCCCATCGGTTGCCGGTCTGTAACACATTGCTGAAAGGAATTGCAACTGCCTGTCCCCCCCGCACAAGATGCAGCCGCATCGCGGACGATGCTGCATACGGTCGCCAAACTGCACTACGAGGCTGAGATGTCGCAGGTCGATATCGCGCGGCGGCTTGGTGTCTCAACCGCGACCATATCGCGCCTCCTGCAGCGGGCGAGAGCAGAGGGCATTGTGAGGATCGAGGTTCTCGACCTTGCAACCCCCGAAGGCATCACCACGCAACTGATCGAGGGACTCGGACTTCGCGACGCGGCGGTCATCGAAACGCCGGCAGCCGGTGCGCTGACGGCCCTCGCTGCGCCGCTCGGCGCCTTGATCAAGCAAGCGGAGCTGACGGCCGGCTCGGTGGTCGCCATTGGCTGGGGGCGAGCCATTCGCGAGGTGATCCAGGCAGGCCTGCCGCGCATTCCCGGCGTTCTGACCGTCGCTGCCACCGGCGGTATGCAGCAGCAGGCGCCGCATTTTCAGATCAACGAGTTTGTGCGGCTCGCCGCCGAAGAGTTCGGCGGGACGCCGCATTTCATTCATGCGCCCTATCTGCCGTCCTCCGAATTGCGTGAGGTCTTCCTCGGCGATGCGACCATCCGCGACAGCGTCGCGCTTTGGGACCGGACCGACGTTGCGATCGTCGGTATCGGCCTGCCCCATGCCATCAACCCGCCTGAGGCGAGCGCGGCCACGCTGAGCGAACAGGCCCTGTTTCATGCGGCTGGAGACGTCATTCGCCATTATTTCGACGCCGAAGGTAACCTTATCCCGTGGGAAGGGGAGAGCCGGATGATCGCGATGTCGCCGGCCCAGCTTCGAGCCGTCTCCCTGGTGATCGGCGTTGCCGCCTCGCCGGAGAAGGCGACGGCCATCATCGGTGCCGTCCGCGCCAGGCTGATCAACGCTCTGGTAACGGACACGAAGACGGCCCAGGCCATCCTCGAGGCCCTCTTGCCCCGATAGTTGCGGGCAAGCCGATGCGTGACCTCGGCACCCCTGATCGATCCAAACTGATTGACACCAACGCGGCCCGCGAGCCCGCCGCCGCGAAATCATCAGTTGTGTCGCCAAAGAGTTGGGGCAATAGTCTGCGTGAGGGCCCGGCGGGGCTGACAGATGGTGACCGGTTTGAAAGCGTTTCGATCCCGGAAATACCCAGTTGCAATTTCTTTCAGCAAAGTGTTACAACCTTGCGGCTAGGCACGCATGCGCGTCGAGCGGCGCTGTTCCCTGCATCTTGCGGAGGCCAGGAATGGGACTGCGCATCAGGCCGGTCGGTTTCGACTGGCTGATCTAACGACTGGGGGACGCTCGGGAGGAAAGCTGCCCATAACAGCAAGCAGGCGAACCTGTCTCCCGCCGCCAGCACTTCACATAGCCGGAACGAATTGACAGCCATTCCAATGTCGATCGCAACGGCAAATCTGCCCACACATGAGGAGGATGTTAATGAAGAAGATTGTTGCCGCCCTGGCGGCTCTCGCCATCTGCGCAACGGCGCTGATCACGCCCGCTTTGGCGCAGGACAAGAAGTTCACCGTTGCGCTCATTCCGGGTCTCACCACCGACGGCTTCTACATCACCATGCGCAAGGGAGCCCAGGCGGCAGCCGATGCCCTTGGTGTGACCCTGGTTTTCCAGGGCGCCCCGGATTTCAACCCGGTAACGCAAGTCCCCGTGCTTGACGCGGTTATCGCCAAGAAGCCTGACGCGATCCTGATCGCGCCGACCGACAAGGTGCAATTGGTCGAGCCGCTGCGCAAGGCCAATGATGCCGGCATTCGGGTGATCACTGTGGACACTTTCATTGGCAGCGGCGTCTACCAGACCGGCGCCGGCGAGGCGGATTTCCCACTGTCCTATATTGCCTCGGACAACATTCTGGGCGGCGAGATCGCCGCGCGGGCATTGGCCAAGGCCATAGGCGACAAGGGCAAGGTTTACGTTTCGAACGTCAAGCCTGGCATTTCGACCACCGACCAGCGTGAGGAGGGCTTCAAGAAGGAGATGGCGGCCAACCATCCCGGCATCACCGTGCTCGAGACCCAGTTCAACGACAACGACGCCAACAAGGCCGCCTCGCAACTGCAGGCTGTGTTCGCGCGAAATCCCGATCTCGTTGGCGTGTTCGGCGCAAATCTGTTCTCGGCGCTCGGCGCGGCCAATGGCGTCCAGCAGGCCGGGCAGACCGGCACCGTCAAGGTCGTGGCGTTCGACGCGCCGACCAGCATTGTCGACAACATCAACACTGGCCTTGTCGACGTAGCGATTGCTCAGCATCCCGCGGAAATCGGCTATTTCGGCGTCGTGTCGGCCTATGCCCATCTGACCGGCCAGTCGATCCCGGTTGCGATCGGCACCGGCTTTACGATCATGGACAAGGCCAATATCGCCGACCCCAACATCTCGAAGTACCTCTATTCCGAATAAGTCCAGCCCGTCTCCTTCCGGCCTGCCGGAAGGAGACCTGCGCCGGGTCTCTTTGGCCCTGTTTGACGGAGGCCGCGCTGCGGATCGGAACCATTCATGACTTCAACATCACCAACCGAAACGCATGTCGCTCCTCAGGCGGATCACGGTGACCCGGCCAGGAGCTGGCTCGCACGCATCGCCGAGGGACGCGCCTGGCTGTTCCTCGCCGGCCTGATCATCTGTTTCGAGGTTTGGTCGAGGCTCTCCTTCGGCGCGACCTTCGTGCTCAACCCATTCAACGTGCAGTCCATTGCGATATTTGCCGTGGCGCCGTTGCTGCTGGCGACCGGGCAGACCTTCGTCATCATTTCGGGAGGCATCGACCTCTCCTTGGGCTTCATCATGGGTCTCGCGGCCGTCGTCGCGGCCCACGCCACGAATATGGCTGGCGTCGCCATGCCGGTGCCTCTGGCCATGATGTTGGGCATTCTGGCGGCCGTGCTTGTCGCCGGCGTGCCTGGCCTAATCAACGGCTTGCTGATCTCGCGCCTCAGAATTCCACCCTTCATCGGCACGCTTGGCATGTTCGGCGTGGCGCGCGGCGCTGCATTCCTGCTGGCCGGCGGCACGACAGTGCCGGTCCAGAATTCCTGGTTCGCGCTGCTTGGCAACGGCAGGCTCTACGGTGTCCCCTATCTCGTCATCATCGCCGCCGTCTTCGTCGTCGTGATGCACTACATCCTGAGCCAGACCCGGTTCGGCCAGCACAACTACGCTATCGGCGCCAATGTGCAGGCGGCACGTCGCGCCGGTATCGACATCAGGGGCCACATCCTGCGCCTCTACGTGCTTTCGGCGATGTGCGCCGGCCTCGGGGGCGCGCTCTATGCAGCGCGCTTCACCGCGGGCGCCGCCCAGGCCGGCGAACCCTTGCTGCTCGACAGCGTCGCAGCCGTGGTGATCGGCGGCGCCAGCCTGTTCGGTGGCTCCGGCACCATCTTCGGGACGGTTGCCGGCGCCCTGGTGATCGCGGTCATTCAATACGGGCTGGTTTTCGTCAATGTCGAGCCGTTCTGGCAGTTCATCGCCGTCGGCCTCGTCATCATTATCTCCGTCCTAATCGACCAGGCGCAGCGCCGGTTCAGTGGAGCTCGCCAGGATGAATAGTTCCGAACAAACCACCCCTCTTCTCGAAGTCCGACACCTTTCCAAGCATTTCGGTGCGGTGCAGGCGCTGAATGATTTCTCCATGGCCGTGCGGCCGGGTGAAGTGGTGGCGCTGGCGGGCGACAACGGCGCCGGCAAGACGACGCTGATCAAGGCGATATCGGGCGTCTTTCAGCCGACCGGCGGTGAAATTCTGCTGAGGGGGCAGCCGGTCACGTTCACGACGCCTCAGGAGGCGCGCGAAAAAGGCATCGAGACCATTTACCAGGATCTCGCTCTCGCCGACAATTTGTCCATTGGCGCCAATATCTTTCTCGGCCGTGAACCCATGCGCAAGGCCTTCGGTTTCCTGCCGGTGCTCGATCGCAAGGCCATGGCCGTCGCCGCCAAGCAGACCATGGGACGGCTGGACTTCCATGTCAGCCGGCTCGACGCCCCGGTCAGCAATTTCTCCGGCGGTCAACGGCAGGCTGTAGCCATCGGCCGGGCCGTCTATTGGGACGCGCAGATCCTGATCATGGACGAACCGACCGCGGCCCTCGGCGTACCGGAGCAGCGCAAGGTCATTTCGCTCATCCACCAACTCAAGGCACAAGGGCGGGGCGTGATCTTCATCTCGCACAATCTGCAGGATATTTTCGCCGTTTCCGACCGCATCGTCGTGCTGCGCCGCGGCGTTCAGGCTGGCGAGCGCAAGATCTCGGAAACCAACCATGACGAAGTCGTCAAGCTCATGGTTGGCGGATAAGCCGAACTTTTCGGTTATTTGAAACAGCTCACTTGCCGAGGAAATCAGCCTCCCGGGCCGCCAGCCGGCAACTCTTTGGCGAGAAGCGACCCGCGGCAAGATCGCCGGCATAGGCTATCGCGCCTAGCTGCTCAGCACCTCGAAGCGCTCGGTCGATTCCCGGTGAAGTATGCCCGCACCCGATGATGATGATACGCCATCCAGATGCGCTCGGCGCAGCGGGAACAAGCAGGATGGCGAGCAGAGTCGACATTGCCTGAGGATGTCACTATATAGCGGCGGCTTTGGCCGCGTGCCCTAGGAGTGCGCAGCGAATGGCGCCGCAACGTGCCACGTATTGTGACACCTATTGTCATACAAATTGACTGGAATACCAGAAAAAAGCAAGTAGAAACAATGGTGCGATCCGGGACATGATCCCAGCCAACGGTGCCAGTCTCCTCAAGGAAATAGAATCGCCTCAACAATTAGAATGTGCTCCTTGAACCTTCGATTCACGTCAGCTCTGTGGAGGTTGGGCAAGATCGGCTTGCCGGACGGCGACGACTCGGTTGGAATGGGATCGTGCATCTTTTCGGGGATACCGGCGTTTATGATTACCAACCGGCGCAGCCGCCAGGGAACAGCAGCATGAGCGAACACGCGATCGAGTTCTTGCAAGGGTGGATCGGCGAAAAGGTCCACTGCCAGCCCTCGCTGGACAGGATCGAGGAGCAGGCCGAGACCCTCGCCAGGGAATGCGCCGCCAAGGCGGCTGAAGCCGGCATACCGCTGGAGGATATCCAGGAAGAGGTCGGCGACATTCAGGAGCTTATAGCGTCGAAGCTGGAAGAGGCGGCTGAGGCCGACCAGGACGAAAAGAACTCGGACAAGCCTGCCGAGTGACATGCCGACCCGGCGAAAGGCATCTATTACCAGGCTCAACCATTTCCAAGACCTGTGCGACGTGTGACACGCCCCAGTCCTACTTTCCCTGGCTTGCCCCGAAGTTGCCCTTGAGCCATGCCTTCGGCAGCGCCGGCACGAAATTGCCGTCGCGCCCGGTCATGTCTTC
>NZ_RZSW01000850.1:0-1862 GCF_003997375.1 Mesorhizobium sp. M5C.F.Ca.IN.020.29.1.1
AACACGTACGGCGTGTGCTAGCTTCGTGACCGACAATCGCACGCGAAGACCCACAGACTATTCGGGGTGATTTTTCCGATGACCAGTTTCTCCACCCGCGTCGCTGCCGCTGCCGCCGCGATCCGCGAGATTTTTCCGGAAACGCCGCTGCAGGAAAACGATTACCTGTCGAAGAAGACCGGGGCGCGCGTGCTGCTGAAGCGCGAGGACCTGTCGCCGGTGCGCTCCTACAAGATCAGGGGCGCGTTCAATTTCTTCCGCAAGGCGCTCGACGCCGGCAACGACGCCGAACTGTTCGTCTGCGCTTCCGCCGGCAACCATGCGCAGGGCTTTGCCTTCGTCTGCCGTCATTTCGGCAGACAAGGTGTGGTGTTCATGCCAGTGACGACGCCACAGCAGAAAATCGATAAGACGCGGCTGTTCGGCGGCGAATTCGTCGAGATCAGGCTGATCGGCGATTTTTTCGACGACTGTTACCGCGCCGCCTTCGAATTCACCGAAAGCGCCGGCGCGCACATGGTGCCGCCGTTCGACCACAAGGACATCATCGAGGGGCAGGCGACCGTCGCCTACGAGATATCAGGCCAGATGCCGGGCGCGCGGATGCCCGACATCATCATGCTTCCGGTCGGCGGCGGCGGTCTGGCTGCGGGTGTGACGCATTACTTCGCCGACCAGCGCCGCGACACGCGCTTCGTCTTCTGCGAGCCGGCCGGCGCGCCAAGCCTCAGCGAGAGCCTCGCCACCGGCAAGCGCATCAAGCTCGCCAGGGTCGACAATTTCGTCGACGGCGCGGCGGTGGCCGAGATCGGCCGCGAACCGTTGCGGCACCTCAGGGAGTTTGCCGCTGAGGCCGTGCGGCTGATCCCGGAAAACCGGCTCTGCGCGACCATGATCGAGATGCTGAATGTCGAAGGCGTAGTGCTGGAGCCGGCCGGCGCATTGGCGATCGACGCGCTCAAGGATTTTTCGAAGAAGGAAATCAGGGGCAAGACCATCGTCGCGGTGGTGTCGGGCGGCAATTTCGATTTCGAGCGGCTGCCGGATGTAAAGGAAAGGGCGCTGCGTTTCGAAGGGCTGAAGAAGTACTTCATCATCCGCTTTCCGCAGCGGCCGGGCGCGCTGCGCGACTTTCTCGAATTGCTTGGGCCTGACGACGACATTGCCCGCTTCGAATATTTGAAGAAGTCGGCGCGCAATTTCGGTTCGGTGCTGATCGGCATCGAAACCAAGGATCGCCGCAATTTCGAGCTGCTCAACGCGAATTTCGAGGCCGAGGGCGTTCAGTATCAGGACATCACCGACAACGAGACGCTCGCCGGGTTCATCATATGAGCGCCCGAATATGAGTGAAGAGGAGAAGATATTCGTTGCATTGTTTTCCGGCATCAATGTCGGCGGCAACCGCATCGTCAAGATGGCCGAACTCCGGTCGTTCTTCGAGAAACTCGGCTTTGGCGACGTCGCCACCTACGTGCAGAGCGGCAACGTCGTGTTCCGGTCGGCAACGGGCGATGCGGCCACGCTGACCAAACAGCTGGAAACGGCCTTCGAGAAGAAATGGGGATTTCACTCGCGCATCATGGTGCGCGATCTCGGCTGGTTCGAGCGGCTGGTGATCGAAAATCCCTATCCGGAAGTCGCAGGGGAGCCGACAAAGCTTCACGCCTATGCGCTGGAACGTGCGCCAACGCCTGAGGAGACAGCTCGTCTTTCGCAGAAGTGCACCGGCCCTGAAAGCTTCGAGATCAGGGACGACGTACTTTATCTGCACGCACCGGATGGCCTCGGCAAATCGGTGTTTGCCAACCTCATCCCGCGCACGCTGAAAGTGCCCTGCACCGCGCGCAACTGGCGCACAG
>NZ_RZSW01000851.1:0-1861 GCF_003997375.1 Mesorhizobium sp. M5C.F.Ca.IN.020.29.1.1
GTTCAAGCTGCAGTCTGCGCAACGGCTTCGGGCGGCAATGACCGATGAGGAACGCATCTTGTGGCGGCATCTCTGGCGAATCCCCGTGGAAGGCACGCACTTCCGTAAACAAGCATCCGTCGGGATTTACTTTCCGGACTTCATGTCCCGTCGGCTGAAATTGATCATCGAGGTCGACGGTGCCCACCACAGCTTTGATGACCAGCAGCGCCATGATGAGGTCCGAACGAAGCGGTTCGAAACCCAGGGTTATCGCGTGATCCGCTTCTGGAACCATGAAGTCAAAAAACGAACTGGATTCCGTGCTTGATACGATCTATGCGGCGGTGGAAGAACGGAAATCACTCGCCCCGAGAGATAACGCAGAGGGCGCTGGTGACCGAGACGCCGCCACCCCACCCCGGCGCTGACGCGCCGACCCTCCCCATCAAAGGGAGGGTGAGGAGCTAATTTATGCCCGACCTGCTTTTAGAACTCCGTTCGGAAGAGATTCCCGCGCGCATGCAGCGCAAGGCGGCGGGCGACCTGAAGAAGATGATGACGGACGGTTTGGTCGAGGCCGGGCTGACCTATGAGGCGGCGCGCGAATATTGGACGCCGCGGCGGCTCGCGCTCGACATTCGCGGCGTGACCGCGCGCTCGAAGGACATCAGCGAGGAGATCAAGGGGCCCTCGACCAAGGCTTCCGAACAAGCGGTCCAGGGTTTTCTGCGCAAGGCCGGTCTCTCCTCGATCGCCGAGGCGCATATCCATGCCGATCCGAAGAAGGGAGACTTCTATGTCGCCCATATTGCGAAGCCGGGCCGGGCGGCGGAAGAAATCATCGCCGAGTTGGTTCCAGGCGTCATCCGCGATTTTCCATGGCCGAAATCGATGCGCTGGGGGCCGGCCTCGGCGAAACCCGGATCGTTGCGCTGGGTGCGGCCGCTGCAATCCATCCTCTGCACCTTCGGCCCTGAGACCGAGGAGCCGGTGGTCGTCGATTTCGAGATCGACGGCATCCGCCCGGGCAACGTAACCTACGGCCATCGTTTTCACGCCCCGGGCGCGATCACCGTGCGCCGCTTCGACGACTATGCCGCCAAGCTGGAGGCGGCGAAGGTCGTGCTCGACGCCGACCGGCGAAAGGAGATCATCCTTTCCGACGCCAGGAATCTCGCTTTCGCCAACAGGCTCGACCTTGTCGAGGACGAGGGGCTGCTCGAGGAAGTGTCAGGCTTGGTCGAGTGGCCTGTGGTGCTGATGGGCGAGTTCGAGCAAGACTTTCTCGCCATTCCGGCCGAGGTGATCCGGCTGACCATCCGCGCCAACCAGAAGTGTTTCGTCACGCGGCCGCAGGGCGTCGGTGAAGAGCTTTCCAACCGCTTCATCCTGACCGCCAATATTGAGGCCAAGGATGGCGGCAAGGAGATCGCCTACGGCAACGGCAAGGTGGTGCGCGCGCGGCTGTCCGACGCGCTCTATTTCTGGAAGACAGACCAGGCCGACCTGCCTGATCTCGACCAGTTGCAGGCATCGGCGGAAAAGTTCGGGCTCAATCTCAAAAAGCCGCTCGACCAGCGCATGGCCCGCCTCGACCATCTCGGCGTCACCTTCCATGCCAGACTCGGCACCCAAGGTGAGCGGGTGGAGCGGATTGCACGGCTTGCTGACGAGTTGGCGCCGATCGTAGCGAGTTCAATCTCCCCCCTTGAGGGGGAGATGGCCGGCAGGCCGGAGGGGGTCGCCCCGCGTGAAGCGCCGGCATCCTCTGTCCGCGAGAGAGCGTTGCGTCAGGGCGTACCGACCCCCTCTGTCGCCTTCGGCGACATCTCCCCCTCAAGGGGGGAGATTCCCGCACTCGCACGGCGCGCCGCGGTGT
>NZ_RZSW01000852.1:0-1851 GCF_003997375.1 Mesorhizobium sp. M5C.F.Ca.IN.020.29.1.1
GCGCCACCGCCTCCGGCGCCTTTTGCACCTGCTGCTCGAACAGTTCATGGATGCACCGCTCCGACGGATAGGCCGCCGCCGTCCGGTTCAGCTCCTCCAGCAGATACGCACGCTCCGCAGCCGGCAGGATGGCCAACTCGCGCACCGGCGTGTTGGGGGCATGCTCCAGTGCCTCTGTCAGTTGCTCGAGCGCGTGCTGCATGTAGCCGCAGACCCGATCCGCAGAGACAGGCTCGGCCACCTGCGCCGTCAAGCCGAGCGCCTCGCCATAATCCTCCACCGACAGGGTCAGCGGATAGTTGGTGCGTTCCTCGTCGCCCAGCCATTCCATGCCGGACAGACCATCTGCCGTCCCGGAGCCGGCCATGGCCGCCGGCGTATTGTGACGGTAGTTCAAAAGCGCGCCGAACAGCGGCGCCGGCGCCGCAACCCCGCTGCAGCGTTGCGCCAGCGCCAGCGAGGCATGCTCGTGCGCCAGCAGCTCGGAAAGCCTCGCATGCGTGGTCCGCACGCTCGCCGCGACCCCGGTCCCGTCCAGGTCAAGCCGCACAGGCAGGGTGTTGATGAACAGGCCCATCGTGCGGTCGGCGCCCGCGCCCGCCTGCATGCGGCCGAACAGCACCGTGCCGAACACCACCTGCTCTCGGCCGCTGCTGCGCGCCACCACCTGACCCCAGGCCAGATGGCAAAGGCTCGCCAGGCTCACCCCAAGCCGCCTCGCCTGTTCCCGCAGCCGATCATTGAGCGCCTGCGGCAGCATCCGATGCGCCTCGCCGACGCCGCCGCCGTCGCCATAGACCTCGCTTAAGCCGAACGGCGTGGTCGGCTCATCGATGTCGGCCAGCATCGTCCGGAAGAACTGCTCATGCGCCTTGGCATCGACATCCAGCCGCGCCTGCGCCACCAGATTGCGGAACGGCTGCGGTGCTGGCAGCTCATGCCCGCGTCCCTCGAGCACGGCCCGCACCTCGGCATGCATCACTTCCAGCGTCGTGTGATCGCCGATCAGATGATGCTGCAGCTCCAGCAGCAGCCAGCGTGTGCTGCCGGGCTCGCGCGCGATCACAAACTGCAACAAGGGCGCCCGGCCAACATCGATGCGATGCCGCAGCGGATCAAACCGGCGCCTGAGCTCATCGGCGCCGGAACCGTCACAGGCATCCAGCTCGACCTCGCTCACCTCCAGCGGCGCACGACGCCACACCACCTGGGCCGGGCTCGACAGCCCCTCCCAGACAAAGGCCGTGCGCAGGGTGTCGTGCCGGTCCACCACCTGCTGAACCGCGCCAAGATAGCGCTCCAACAGGCCGCGATCGGCAAACGCCATCTGCGACACCAGCAGGTAGGGATCCCCCTTCGTCGCCAACAGATGATGGAACAGGATGCCGTCCTGCAGCGGCGACAGGCCATAAATGTCCTGGATGTTGCCGACACCACCGGGCACCGTGGCGACGATCCGGTCGATCTCCGGCTGGGCCAGCTCGATGAGCGGCAGCATCTGCGGCGTAATCGCCGTGCTCTGTTCGGTGATCAGGTTGGCAGGCACCGCGACCTCGTGATGGCTGCCAAGGCTTGCGGCAAGATCGGCCAGCACCGGCCTGGCGAACAGGGTGCGCACCTCCACCCCAAGCGACAGCTGCCGCAGCCGCTCCATCAGCTGCACGGCCAGCAGCGAGTGACCGCCGAGCTCGAAGAAGTGGTCGTGGCGCCCGACCCGCTCGACACCGAGAAGCTCCGCCCAGATCTGCGCCAGCGCCGTCTCGACCGCGCCGCGCGGCGCCTCATAGCTGCGGCGCGCATAGGCGTCGTCGGCCGGCGCCGGCAGTGCCTTGCGGTCGAGCTTGCCGTTCG
>NZ_RZSW01000853.1:0-1851 GCF_003997375.1 Mesorhizobium sp. M5C.F.Ca.IN.020.29.1.1
CAACTCGGATCGTTCCAACGAAGGCGTGACCGTCACGACCACGGTCCGGCGTCTGTTGGCCGCTGCCAAAGAGTGGCATGCCGTCGGCGCAGACGGCCATGTCATGGCCGGTCGGGTAGAATATCTGGACGACCAGGAAATCTGGCAGCGCATTGTGAATGCGTGCAACGGCGAGCGCGGCCCTGGTTTTTTCTGCGCCGTGCAGGGGCGCGCCGAGTCACTTTTGTGGAAGCGGGGCTATTTCGGCCATGAGCAGGAAATGCGCCTTCTCCTGATCGGTCGGTCTTGGCAGCAGGATAAACCATCACCGAAAGTTCGGCTTGTGAAGATCGATCCGAACGCCTTGTTCACTTCAATCAGCTTCGATCCGAGGCTTCAACCTTTCGAGCTAAATGAACGGATCGCTGAGTTTCGGGAAGCGGGTTATACCGGCGAAATCGTTCGAGACCTCAACTATCAGAAGGTGCTTTCCCTACTTATCATGATGCGGGACTGGCCTGATCCATAGTGTGAGGAAATGTTCGCCTTTCCCTGAAACGCGAGCTGCGCCAGTTCGGGTGCCGCCCCTGTGGGCCAAGGAGTCGTTTGTCCGAATCTCCTACATTCTGTACTATAACTGAGTCTGGGTAGCGGGGTGGGCAACGAATATTGGGCGATGGTCGCCCGAATCGTCGCGCCTGAGCGAATATAGGGATCAAGTGAATCCCTCGGGCGTGGCATGGCGAAGAAGAAAGCACCGAGTCGCAAGCGTCCGCCCCTTGAGGCGCGGTTTGAGTTCGTCGGGGACGCGATCGCCCCTATTGATCGCTCGGCACTCAGATCCGCGATTTTCGAGGTAGAGGACGGGACACCGGGGCGGGCTACAACCTAAAGCTTTGGCGTAAGACCAACACCGCTGTGGACGATGATCTGCGCCAACTATGGCTGCACGAAATGCGGCAGATGCAACGCCTGATGTCGTATGGCGGCGCGCGCGACGTGATCGTGGACGTCATCGAATTCGTCGAAGACGAAGAAAATTTCGGAGTACTGCAACCGCAACTCGGCCAGCCGCTAGCCCAGCGACTGAAACGTCTTCCCCGGCAGCATTGGCTGAGGAACTTAGGGGCCATTAGGTCGCGCGTACTCTTCTGGAGGAATATCGGCCGCCTCGTGAAGGCACTCGGCATCGTCCATTCCCAAGGGCTCGTGCACGGAAGCCTGAGCGAAGATGTCGTGCTCACGGAGGGATCGGAAGACCCGGACTTTTACCTTGCTGGATTTGAATGGAGTCTGTGGCTGAGTGCGGATTCCGTTGCAGCCTCGCATGCTCGTCTCAGCCCCCAGAGCGAGTCGAAAAGAGCGCTGCGATACTCGTTTGAGGAGGATTGGCAGGCTCTAGGTCGACTGATCGCGGCGACCCTTCGTGTGGTCGTGAGACAAACGGGAGACGTTGAAGCCCTCGACGGGCCCGACCAAGCCCTCGCGTTGAGCCCTTCCGAGCGCGCCGTTTTACGCCGCCTCATCGTCCCTTCTCGGCTTGACGTTCAGGACGCCGGAACGATTTCGCGGGCGATCGATGACATTATCTCAAACGTCTCGCGCTCCGTCGCCGCCAGGGCAGGAACCTTCTTGCTCGCGTTGCCGGTTCCGTCTCGCGTGGCTGACGTGATTTTCGCCGCAACCGGTGGACAAGTACCCGTCGACGAGTTTCGAAAGCAGGTGGATTGGCTCCAGGCAGACATGGCAGGGGGGGCCACATTGCTTGTGCCGACATCGTTTGATCCAAAGAAAGATCGCCTGTCCTTGGTTACCGAGGCGATGACGTACACGTTGACCGCGTTCCAAGATGACGGCGTCCCCGTCTGGGAT
>NZ_RZSW01000854.1:0-1841 GCF_003997375.1 Mesorhizobium sp. M5C.F.Ca.IN.020.29.1.1
CTCACCCCAAGCTCCCTGCCCCGCCATGACGCTATATCCATCTTCTAAATCGAATGCCGGCTTCGCCGAATGCTTGCACCATTCTGGCTTCGAGGGCGCGCTTCTCCCGTCTCGCGGGATTCCTCAGTTTAAGAGAGTGGAATTCCACGTAGGCGGCATATAGATCACGATGGGTTCCAGCCCTGATCAAATCATCAAGAATTTCGTATTCTGCCCCCTCGACGTCGAGCTTGAGAACGATCACGTCATACAGCGTACGCTTTGTCCGGATCATTTTTGAGAGTGAAAACGTTTCGACGAGGTCCGGCGCAAATCGCTGTGATTGATACAGGCTTTCGTTGTGGTCCAAGACTATCGAGCAACTTTGGTGGGTGGCTTCCGCTCGATCTGGAGGAGGCCCAAACAATTCAGCGTAGCCGTCTTTTACGCTCGCCGCCTTTGGGATAATCTCCATAGTCAAATTTTTCGCGCGCAATGCATTAAGCTGCGCAAGGCAATTCTTGTTTGGTTCGATCAAAACGTAATCGTATTTGTCGGGCGTATAGTATGTAGAAAAGAATTTAAGCCCTTGACCTATATTTGAACCGCAATCGATAAACAATCCGCGACTTCGATTTGTCAAATTGAGATGGGACAATGCCTGCTTTGCATCAGACGCAACGCGAGGACGAAGCCCTTGCCATCTGAGCGGCTCGATCAGCGATAGGGCAGACAATTGGAGGAGTCGACCAGGCCCTTCGGTTCGTAAAACCTCCAAGGATCGCTTGATCTTTCCCATGACCCCTCATTGCCAATCGCCCTGCCGGCCCAGTTGCGCCCTGGCGTCCCCGGTTTTAAAACCCGCTTGCTGCTTTTGCCCGCGGAACTGACGCCCACCGGATGCTCTCCAAAGTCAAACACGCATCGCCTGCGGAGAGCCTCCCTTTGAAGGGCAGGTCCACTCATCTTCAATCCCTAGCCACTAAGGTATGAATTCTCATCCTACGAATGGATGACAGCGACAGGCGTCTCGCCGAAACAATGCGTTAGCGAACCTAGCGTGGTTCCTTCGGCCTGCTGCTGGTTCAGGGGACCGGCACTTGAGCTAACCTTACCATTCTGGAACTCAAACGGTCCGGGGTAGCCTGCTTCGCAGGACGTGGAGGAGAATCGACAATGCCGAAATGGGCTTAGAACGGTTCTGGGGACGGCCGGCGCCATCGCAGGTGCCGCGCGATCCGCGCCAGGGGATCCACGCCGCCAAACGAGACAGGCTTCAAAAGTGCAGTTTATCCACCTGTCTCTGTTGGCGAGCGCGGGCCCTCGCGCGATGGCGTTTCCCGCTAGCTCCGTTAGGTCACAAAGAACGAGGCTGCCGTAAGCGACAGATCTGGAGAAAGAGTGGCGAACTGTGTTTGAGATGCGCCGCCTGTGCCGTCGCTGTCATAGGAGAGCGCTCCAGTCGAACTGTTGTAGATGATGTGGTCGGAACTGTCATGCGCGGCATTACCCGCAAAGAAAGAGTCGGATGCGAGCTTGCCCAACTTAAGCTCGGCAAAAATCGCGTCGTCGAGGTGGATCTTGTCTTGGTTGAAGTCGACGACCTTGTCGACATTGCCGTTACCAAGGGCGCTATTGAAGACGAAAATGTCGTTGCCGCCGAAGCCGCTCAACTTATCGGCACCGCCGCCGCCGTTGATGACGTTGGCACCGGCATTGCCCTGGATGGTTTGGGCCGACTCGTTGCCGGTCAGGTTGATTGCCGTGGTCCCGGCGTCCTTTGTGGTGCCAAGGACTTCAATCGACGAGCCGGCCGAGAGAGCATAGCTCACGGAAGCCCACACCCTGTCTTGACCTTGGCC
>NZ_RZSW01000855.1:0-1838 GCF_003997375.1 Mesorhizobium sp. M5C.F.Ca.IN.020.29.1.1
CCTCATGCTGGATACGGCCGGCCGGGCCGCAGCTCGCGAAAATCTCCGGCCTCGCCCCCAATGAGACGATCGAGGACATCAAAATCGTCGGGCTCAGGCGAAAAATTGCCGAGAAGATGACGCTGGCCAAGTCGCGCATTCCGCACATCACCTATGTCGAGGAGATCGATGTTACCGCACTCGAGGATTTGCGCGCCGCGCTTAACAAGGAGAAGCGCACCGGCGCGGAAAGGCCGAAGCTGACGCTGCTGCCGTTCCTGATGCGGGCGATGGTCCGGGCGATCGCCGACCAGCCCAACCTCAACGCGCTGTTCGACGACGAAGCCGGCATCATCCACCAGCATGGCGGCGTCCATATCGGCATTGCCGCGCAGACGCCTTCGGGGCTGGTGGTGCCGGTGGTCAAACACGCCGAGGCGCGCGACATTTGGGACTGCGCCGCCGAGCTCAACAGACTCGCCGAGGCGGCCAAATCAGGCACGGCGACGCGCGACGAGCTCTCGGGTTCGACCATCACCATCACCTCGCTCGGCGCCATGGGCGGTGTCGCGACGACGCCGGTGATCAATCATCCGGAAGTGGCGATCCTCGGCGTCAACAAAATGATGGTGCGGCCGGTGTGGGACGGCACCCAGTTCATCCCACGCAAGATGATGAACCTGTCCTCCAGCTTCGACCACCGGGTGATCGACGGCTGGGACGCCGCGGTGTTTATTCAACGGATCAAGGCGCTGCTGGAGACCCCGGCGCTGATTTTTGTGGATTGAGGCTGTGGTGCAAGAAATGAGAGCGGCAGCGATCCTTCCCACCCCCCTCTGTCCTGGCAGGACAGAGGGGGGTGCTGTCCCTCCGGCAGGAAAATTTTTGCACCGCTGCGGCGCCTTGAGAGGAACCCCATGAAGGAAATCTCCTGCAAGCTGCTCGTTATCGGTGCTGGCCCCGGTGGCTATGTCTGTGCCATCCGCGCCGGCCAGCTTGGCATCGACACGGTTATCGTCGAGTTCGGCAAGCCGGGCGGCACTTGTCTCAATGTCGGCTGCATTCCGTCCAAGGCGCTGATCCATGCGGCCGAGGAGTTCGAGAAAATCTCGCATATGGCGGGCGGCAAGAGTCCGCTCGGCATTTCAATTGGAACAGCATCCATTGATCTCGAAACGACCATCGCCTGGAAGGATGGTATTGTTAGCCGGCTGAATAGCGGCGTGGCCGGCCTGCTGAAGAAGGCCGGGGTCAAGACCGTGCACGGCTGGGCGAAATTCCGTGACGGCAAGATCGTCGAAGTCCAGACCGAGACCGGAATGCAGGTGGTCCGTGCCGAGACGGTGGTCATCGCGACCGGCTCGGCGCCAGTCGAGCTGCCGTCGCTGCCGTTCGGTGGACCGGTGATCTCGTCGACCGAAGCGCTGGGGCTGAGTGAAGTGCCGGAAAGGCTTGCCGTCGTCGGCGGCGGCTATATCGGGCTGGAGCTCGGCATCGCCTTCGCCAAGATGGGCGCCAAGGTGAGCGTGGTCGAGGCTCTGCCGCGCGTACTGGCGCAATATGATGCCGAACTGACTCGGCCGGTGGTGAAGCGGCTCGCCGAGCTCGGTATCGAGGTGCTTGTGGGCGCCAAGGCCAAGGGGTTGTCGACCAAGGGGGATGCGCTGCTGGTCGAGACGAAGGACGGCAAGAATAGCAAGATCGTTGCCGACAGGATTCTGGTCACTGTCGGGCGCAAGCCGGTGGTCGAAGACTGGGGGCTGGAGCAGATCGACCTGGACATGGCGGGAAAATTCATCCGCCTCGACGACCAGTGCCGCCCCTCGATGCGCGGCATCCTTTCCCTTTGCGACGTCACC
>NZ_RZSW01000856.1:0-1836 GCF_003997375.1 Mesorhizobium sp. M5C.F.Ca.IN.020.29.1.1
CAGCCGCGAGCTGATCGATGTCGCGCTCCAGTGACAGCGACGGCTTGTGCGATGCGACAGTCAGCATTGACATGTGACCAAATGCTGTCCGGATTGGGATCGTGATGCCCGACCGAATGCCGAAGTCGCCCGCCTCAGCGTAGAAGGCGCGAACTCGAGACGATACCTTTCTCGGGGTTACGGTCGCCCACGTAAACGCCTCCAGTGTTGTCCGCGCGGTCTTGACGACCGGATCGATATCCTTGTAGTCGCGATCAAAATAACGCTGCTGCCACTCAACTGCATAGTTCGATACCGTGTAGGTCCGCACTGGCTGGATGTTCAAGTAGGCATAACAGTCGAAGCCGAGCTCACGGACCGCATCGGTGAGCGCTTCCTTCAACATCGCCTCTGTCCTCGCAAGTGACGAGATGTCAGACAACTTCTGGAACCAGGTTCTCAACACTCGAACCTCCTGTTCGGCGTTCGCCGTTGTTGCTGCTGTTGACTTCCGCTGAAAACTGACCCGGGAAATGCGGATCACTCCCGTCCTGGATTACGGGCGCTCTGACGATCCAGGGTGCTGGAGTGCAAAACTGTGCCCTGCCGATAGGGAGGTACACCGGCAGGGCACGCCACGCACGACGCCGTCGTCGAAGAGTTTTCCGCATGGGCCTCGTGCGGACATCAAGAACAGCAATGATGTTCTTGATGGAACTGTATTCAGCCAAGCCGCCGGTTGTCAACTCGCTTCTCGAGAACTGCCGACAGCGCACATCAACGACTAGACTATGATTTGATCGGAATAGGTCGTCAGCTGCGCGCAACCGGCGGCCTTCGCCTCCTGGACTCGGCTGCGTTGCGTAGGCGCCGGTGGGTTCCGACCCCTTACACCGAGCAAGCCGCGTCGGCCGTCCAAGGTAGGCAAGGCTTCCGAACGCTGCCTGTTTGAGGTCACGGTCACTGCCGACGCGTTCGATCGGGCAACCCAGGCCGGGCGCTTACCGTTCAAGAGTCAAGACGGTCCTTGCTCTTTCCAGATCTGCAGGCGTATCAACTCCGTAGCTCCGCACTGGCTGGATGTTGAGGTAGGCATAACAGTCGAAGCCGAGCTCACGCCCCATCCAGCGCTTCGAAATGGACCCTTCTGGCGGAGAGGGACACCGGCAGGGTGCCGCGGCGATAGGTCGCGGTCGCTCTTGACATTCCCAGAAACACGCGGAGTTACCGTTCCCGCCGCCGGGCGAGCTCTGACGTGGGTTGCGCCGAATCTAACGGTTTTTAGCTTTTCATTGAGCGCATGTACGGCCCGGCATGATCAGTGGCGAGGAAAATAGGAAGTTGACCGGTCGGCCTTGCCGGTCGGGCTTGTCGGGCGCTCGATCCAAAGCGTCATCTGAGGTGGAAGTTCTCCCGCGTGCAGGCGAAAGATCTGTTCGTCCAGTTCCTTATCTTCCGTCGTCAGACGATGGTTGAGGCGAAGGTAGTCGGTCCAGGTCGGTGTTTGGAATGCTTCTGTCCATTGGTGAGGCTGCTGAAGGTTGCGCTGGAGCGTCCAGCGCCGGGCACCGACGCGGCTGTGTACATGGCGGCGCTCGCGCATGAGGTCCAGGAACACCTCGACATTTTGCTCGGCGATCAGGTACTCCACCTTGACCACGATGGGACCACTTCTCGGCTTTAGTTTGAGGGCGACTGCTGGCGCGTCGAATTCATCCAAAGGATCTGGCTCGGAGTCGTGGCGCTCACGAAGTGGAAACACGACGCCGGCTGCAGCGACCAAAAGCAGAGCTCCAGCGGAACCCTCCAGCGCCAAGTTCAGGGAGTAATTCTGCGCCACCGTGCCCCACACCCAAC
>NZ_RZSW01000857.1:0-1833 GCF_003997375.1 Mesorhizobium sp. M5C.F.Ca.IN.020.29.1.1
ATGCCGGCATTGTTGTCGCCGAGTTGGTACCCGCCGTCGTGGCGTGGGCGCGCGGCCCGATGGCCTCGGTGTTCGATGGCTGTCTCGACGATCCGCGCGTGACCGTTCGCGAGGCGGATGTCGGACGGCTCATCAAGTTGGACGTGGCAACCTATGACGCCATCCTGCTCGACGTCGACAATGGGCCGGAAGGGATTGTCCACGGGGCCAATGACGCTCTTTACAGTATAGCCGGGTTGAACAGAGCGAGAGCAGCGCTCAAGCCCGGCGGCGTGCTGGCGGTCTGGTCGCAGGGGCCCGACAGCGGCTTTGCCCGCAGACTCAAGCAGGCGGGCTTCTCGGTCGAGGAAGTTAGGGTCCGCGCCAATGGGAAGCGCGGCGCCCGCCACGTCATCTGGATCGCGACCAACGAGCAATAGGCCGAATTCTCTTTGCGAAGCTGCGAACATCGAAGAGCTCGAGACGGCAGCCTCGCCATCAGCCAATCGCCGGCCGCACGTTCTCAATCCTCGTGCAGCACAAATTCCAAATAGAGATTACGCTGTAGCATCGAGTGGTTGTCGTCCGAGATCAGCGACACCATCAGTGCGCCGTCGTCGCGGGTCCAGACGTCGAGCCCTTCCATATTGTCGATCTGGTAGGCCATGTCGGCTTCCATCAGCACCGGCCCGTCGGCAACGGCGCCCTTCTCGACGCTTTCGCCATAGATGCGCCTCAGCCGCATCTTGACCCCGCCAGCCATCGAAAAGCTGCGCTCCAAAAGCAAGAGGTCGCCGTCCGGCAGGAATGCGCCGTCGGTAATGTCGAAATTGCCGTTGCGCTTGACGGTGAAGACACCCTTGTGCGGCCCTCCGATAACAGCCGCATAGATGTTGCCGGCCGTGTCGAGGCTCTTCTCCGACACCACGACCAGCCCGCCTTGGTGCTGGCCGTTAGGATGGGCGTGGGTGACGGCCTCAAAGCCGCGATTCAGGCGAAGTTCCCAGGCTGGAATCAGGGAATCCAATTGCTTGAACGGCGGCTCCATATCGTGCGGGTCGATCTTGAACTGGGAAACACGGTGGTTGCGCTCGAAGCCGACCGTGGCAATGCCACCCTTGACCGCAAGGCCTTCGGCGTCGACCTTCCATTTCTTTTCGATCAGGCCCGCCTCGTCGACCATCTGCTGCATGCGGAAATTCCGCATGCCCGATGGGCGCTTGTCCGCATCATGGGTAACCGTGCCGAAGAACCAGAAACCGGTGTCGGCGACGCCGATGAAATCACTGCCGGGCTTGAGGAAGCGAAACGCCGACAAAGCGCCGAAATCGCGTGACGGCGAGGTCATTTCCAGCCCGCCGACGAATTCGAGCGGGCCGAACCGCTTTTCGTCACGGCCGATATGAAACCGGTCTATCAGCCGTGCCGAGATTTCGATCAGCTCGACCGAAACGCTGCCGGCGGCGATGCAAGGCGACAGGGCGATGCCGGCAACGAACAGCGCTGTGACGGCGAAAAGCGTCTGCCGAAAGCCGCCCCGCGAAAAAATCATCCGGCGCGCCGCATGCCGCCGCGTCGCGTGTTCCGCGTACTTTCCTCGCCGAACAGTGAGGCCAGTTGCTCGGTCATGGCGCCGGCCAGTTCCTCGGCATCGACGATGGTGACGGCGCGGCGATAGTAGCGGGTAACGTCGTGGCCGATGCCGATGGCCAAAAGCTCGACCGGCGAGCGCGTCTCGATCAGTTCGATCACCGCGCGCAGATGCCGTTCGAGATAGTTGCCCGGATTAACCGACAGCGTCGAATCGTCGACCGGCGCGCCGTCCGAGATCATCATCAGGATCTTGCGTTGCTC
>NZ_RZSW01000858.1:0-1832 GCF_003997375.1 Mesorhizobium sp. M5C.F.Ca.IN.020.29.1.1
GTTTATTGTGTGGAAAGCGATCCGCTCAGAGGTTGAGGCAGCCGTATAGAGCGCCACCGGGCAGCTGAGTTCTCCAATTTTCAGAAAACCCTTCCAATTTGCTCTCGGCGCCAAGACGTTAGCCTCTCTGTCACAAGCGTTGCACTGGAAATGCAACGTGGCGGCGCGGAGATTTGTTCCTTTGGCGCCTACGCGGCGACGATCAGAAGGGTTCTAGGCCAGCAGACAAGCAATTCCGCTGCAACCAAATTCAGTACTCACCGTTGTCGAGCAGGAAGGGAGCGGTTGGCCATGACGAGACTGTCGTTGACGAGCCTATCATTTTTGGCGGCGCTGGCTCTAGCGGGTTGCAGCAACGAGACCGAACCGACACAGGGCAGCACCAGCAGCACTGAACCGACACAAAGCAACACCAACACCGTCGATCAAAATCCCGAAGTCGACAAGGACCCTACGCCGAAGACGACGACGGGCGGCGATCAACCCGGTACGCCGCCGGCTCAATGAGGGATCGGCCGGCCGACCGGATTCCTCCCGGATGCATTGCGCGCGACAAGAGCAGAAGATCTCACCCCGACTGGCTCTGCGCGACCAAATGGCAGCTATACCGGTCTCGAATGAACGCGTTGAAGAACCGACCTTTTGACGAGGCCTTGCGGAATGCAGCGTAGGTCTGCGGCGGCACGTCGTCGTAATCGTAGCGATTTCCGCTTGGGACGAACCATACGGAGAGGGTCCTCGTCGCCGGATCGTAATTGATGCTTTGAATAGCAGTTGAAGGCATTTCCAAACACTCGACGCGTCTGGGCAATAACCCAGCCCGGCAAGCCAGGTTCCGTCTCGCCCAAGATATGGAGGCGGTGATCCGGCCGGCTCGACGCCTCCAAGGTCTTGCCGCCGCCGGCCGGCTTCACCAATTAGGGTTGATGCCATCGCTCAAAACCAAGCAGCCGGAATTCGCTGGCCAAGGCGACCTGTTTCGTGCGCCCAACGATCTGCCGGAAGGATTTCACTACCAGCCGGAGCTGATCACCGCGCAGGAAGAGGCCGAGCTGGCGCGGCAGCTCGAAAGTCTCGCCTTCCAGCCTTTCGACTTTCATGGCCATCTCGCAAACCGGCGCGTCGCCGGTTTTGGCCTGCGCTACGATTTTGACCAACGCAAAGTCGTCGAGGCGCCTCCTATCCCTGCTTTTCTGATGCCGCTCAGGGACAAGGTGGCGGCATTTGCGCGGCTGCCCGCCGATGCTTTCGTGCAGGTCTTGATCAACGAGTACCGGCCCGGGGCGGGTATCGGCTGGCATCGCGACAAGCCGCATTTCGATGCCGTAGCCGGCGTTTCTCTTCTTGCGCCATGCAGCTTTCGGCTCCGCCGGAAGAACGGCGCTGGATGGGATCGCCAGACCATCATCCTCGAGCCAAGGTCGGCTTACCTGATGACGGGACCGGCGCGCACCGAATGGCAGCACAGCATCCCGCCGCTTTCCGAGCACCGCTACTCCATCACCCTGCGGACTCTGCACCCGCAACGGTCGCCTCGATCAGAAGCGATAGTTCGATGACCAGGACCGAGACCGGCTCCTGTTTTTGCGGTTCGATAACGGCTGAGCTGCATGGCGACCCGTTCTGGATTTGCTCCGATCACGACGACGATTGCCGCAAGGCCATAGGGAGCCCGCTGACCGTCTGGGTCGGCTATCGACCGGCCCAGTTCAGATTGCTGACCGGCACGCCGAAGACGTTCTCGAGGACCCGAGGCGTGCTCCGCACCTTCTGCGCCGATTGCGGGACATCCATAGCCTATCTCGACCAGGGGCTTCCCGAAGAACTCTATG
>NZ_RZSW01000859.1:0-1828 GCF_003997375.1 Mesorhizobium sp. M5C.F.Ca.IN.020.29.1.1
TTTCAAGACCTTCTCGCAACGCTTCTCCGGCTTGCCGATCCGCGTCGCCCAGGCTTCGCGGCTGGTCGGCGGCAAGGAACTGGCAGAGACGAAAAAAGGTATCGCCGAAGGCACGGTCGACATCGTCGTCGGCACTCATGCGCTGCTCGGCTCGTCGATCTCGTTCAAGAATCTCGGCCTGTTGATCATCGACGAGGAACAGCACTTTGGCGTCAAGCACAAGGAACGGCTGAAGGACCTGAAGAGCGACGTGCATGTGCTGACGCTGTCGGCAACGCCGATCCCGCGCACGCTGCAACTGGCGCTGACCGGCGTGCGCGAACTGTCGCTGATCGCCACGCCGCCGGTCGACCGCCTGGCGGTGCGCACCTTCATCTCGCCCTTCGACCCGCTAATCATCCGCGAAACCCTGCTCCGGGAACGCTACCGCGGCGGTCATTCCTTCTATGTCGTGCCGCGCATCAGCGATCTGGCGGAAATCCATGATTTCCTGCGTGAATCCGTGCCCGAGCTGAAAGTGGCTGTCGCTCACGGTCAGATGCCGCCCGGCGAGCTCGACGACATCATGAATGCCTTCTACGATGGCCAGTACGATGTGCTGCTGTCGACCACCATTGTAGAATCCGGCCTCGATATCCCGACCGCCAACACGCTGATCGTGCATCGCGCCGACATGTTCGGTCTGTCGCAACTCTACCAGCTGCGCGGCCGCGTCGGCCGCTCGAAGGTGCGCGCCTATGCGCTGTTCACGCTGCCGGCCAACCGCAAGCTGACCGACACCGCCGAGCGCCGGCTGAAAGTGCTGCAGTCGCTCGACACGCTGGGCGCCGGTTTCCAGCTCGCCAGCCACGATCTCGATATCAGAGGCGCCGGCAATCTTCTCGGCGAAGAGCAGTCGGGCCATATCAAGGAGGTCGGCTTCGAGCTCTACCAGCAAATGCTGGAGGAAGCTGTCGCCGAGGTGAAGGATTCCGGCGAGGTTCAGGATGGCGGCTGGTCGCCGCAGATCGCCGTCGGCACGGCGGTGATGATCCCGGAAAGCTATGTTCCGGACCTGCAGCTGCGGCTGGCGCTCTACCGCCGCCTCGGCGACCTCGAAAACACCGAGGAGATCGATGCCTTCGGCGCAGAACTGATCGATCGGTTCGGCCCGCTGCCGGAGGAGGTGAAGCATCTGCTGAAGATCGTCTTCATCAAGGCGCTCTGCCGCAAGGCCAATGTCGAAAAGCTCGATGCCGGACCAAAAGGCGTTGTCATCCATTTCCGCAAGCGCGAGTTTTCCAATCCTGTCGGGCTGGTCACGTTCATCGGCGAGCAGGGTTCGCTGGCCAAGATCCGGCCCGACCAGAGCGTCGTCTTCAGCCGCGACTGGCCGACACCTGAAAAGCGTCTGGCCGGGGCCGCCGTTGTCATGACGCAATTGGCTCGGCTGGTGGAGAGGGCTGCCTAGCAAGGCGTTGCTGGTGCTTTGGCCAATGACTACGCCGGCAGTTCCTGGCGCATCACGGCCATTCGCCACACGTCCAAATCCGGTCTAGAATAGGAAATCGGCTTCGTGTATGGAGCCGCGAGCCCCATTTGGGGGCGAAATGGCGGGCGATACCACCCGCTGGAAAGAACGTTGGGTGCAACGATGACGAAATGGTCGCCGAATTCGTGGAGAGCAAAGCCGATCCAGCAGGTTCCTGCCTATCCGGATCTTGCCGCGCTGAAGAACACGGAAGCGCAGCTCGCCACCTTTCCACCGCTGGTTTTTGCAGGTGAGGCACGCAAGCTGAAGAAGCAGCTTGCGACCGTCGCTGCCGGTGACGCATTCCTTCTGCAGGGC
>NZ_RZSW01000085.1:0-15754 GCF_003997375.1 Mesorhizobium sp. M5C.F.Ca.IN.020.29.1.1
GGATGCCTTCTGCGTCCCGGCCGCCTCCGATCACTTCTTGCGATGCCACTTCGCTATGTCCCAGGTTTCAGCGTCCCAAGGGGTAGGATCGTAGCCGGCTATGTCATTGCGCAGGCCCGAAGTATAAGCCCATTCGAGGAGCGGAATGACCGCGGCATCGGCGATCAGGAGATCGTTCATCGCCATGAACAGCGCGCTCCGTTTCTCCGGATCGACTTCAGTCGCCGACGCTTGGAACAGCGCATCATACTCGGGACTGCAATAGCGGGCCCAATTCGTTCCCGACCAATTGTTTTTCTTCTGTGCTGCTTCTGCGCAGGTCCAGCCGATCATGTAGCTGCCGGGATCGGGGCCCTTGTTGCCGTAAGCGAACTCCTCGAGGTCCGCATAGAAGTGCCGTCTGGTGTTCGTATTGTCGGGCGACGACCCCAGGAAGATGCTGGAATCGATCAGCTTGTTTTCCACCCGGACTCCGATCGAGCCGAAGTCCGCCTTTATGAAGTCCTGGGTCGCCTCCCGCACCGGGTTGATGCTGGTCTGAAACACCAGCGCCAGCGGGACGCCGTCCCTGTCGCGGACCCCGTCGCTATCGGTGTCGCGCCATCCGGCTTCGTCCAGCAGAGCGCGCGCCTTATCGAGATTGAACTCCCATTTCGTGTTCGGCGAGGCGAAGGCGGCCGGTGCGACAAGGAGATTGGCGGTGGCGCGGCCACTCCTGCCGTGCAGTTCGGCAGCTTTCCGGCGGTCAACGGCGGCCGCCAGCGCCTGCCGGACGCGCCTGTCGGTCAGGATTGGATGCGGGAACTCCACGCTCGCGCGTTCGCCGTCGGCGGTTTCCCGTCTGGGATCGGTGAAATTGAGCATGATGCGTTCGACATAAGATCCCCAATACAAATCGACCCTACCAACGCCCTTGGTTTCAAGCCTTCGAAGGTCAGCCTCGCCGACCTGAAGGTTCCACGCGTAGTCGACGATGCCTTCGCTCACTGCGTTTGCAGCGGTTCTGGCGTCGCCACCGCCCTGAAGCGTGACCTGCTTGAACGCCAGGCTGTCACGATCACGATACTCGGGATTTGGCTCGAAGATGATCTTGACCGTGTTGACGACGTCCTCGCCGATGAGAAGGACGTCCTCCGTCCGGAACTCCTTGAGGCGGTATGGACCGGTGCCCACCGGGGCGAGGTTTGCCGGAGCGCTGGCGGCATCTTTGTTGTTGTACTGGCCGAATACGTGTTCCGGAATAACCATTCCCTGCACGCCGACGAAGGGCAGCGACCAGGCGGGATTGACGTCCTTGAACGTGACCTTGATGGTCAAGTTGTCCAGCGCCTCCACCTTCGCGACTGATTTGTACGAGCCCGCGCTCGACGAGCCCACGTCCTCGTTCACTATGTATTGGTAGGTGAAAAGGACATCCTTCGCGGTGAACGGCACGCCGTCGGACCACTTGATGCCCGGCCTAAGCTTCCATGTGACCGATCTGCCATCGGGCGCGACCTGGCCGTTCTCAAGCGATGGAATCTCGGCTGCGAGAAAGGGCACCAGCCGGCCCTCGGCGTCAAAGCTGGCCAGCGGCTCGTAGACGATACGGCTTGCCGTTTGATCCTTGATGCCCGGCGCCTGGTGTGGGTTCAGTGTGCTTGGCGCTTGCCACAGCAACAATCTCAACGTATCGCCATCCGGCTCGGTCGGCTGTGCGGGTTGGGGCAAACCGACAACAAGCGCCGCGACTATGAGCAGGAACAACCTGCACATAGCATTGATGCGGGCCAACGATACACCCTCTCGGCTCCGAGACGCTCGCATCCCTTCCTCCCTGCCCCTGTGATCCTGCGGCCGCAGCTCCCCTTCAGACAGTTGGCTATGCGAGGAGATGTTTATCTCCAGTCCACGAAATTGATCCCAATTGCAGCCGCTGGCAAGACTAATCGGTCCGAGACCATGAACCTGCACCTAGGGCTGCATGATGCATGCGCTGAAATCGCTGATCGTTGGGGAGGAGATCACCGCGATACGGAAGCGGCTGGGCGCTCGGAATCTGCAGCCGCTGTTTAGATGCAAGCGGTTGGCCAAGAATGACAGCTCATCGCTCATGCGAGTCCTTGCCTTAACAATGGATGGTGTCTTCAGGTCGCCGGAGGGTTGCTGCGAACGAAGAGCATAAAATCCTTGGGATTAAGCTATTCGGCGGGCGTCGGCCGGACGTCGGGTTCTGGCGCGACTACGACTTCCAGCATGGTCACCTAAGATGTCTGCTTCTCTTGGCCGACATTGCGGCGCAAAGCTGCCGTTCTTCCCAGCTTGTATGGTCAACGCAACATGCTCGCGGCTCAGTGGGCAGCCGCGCGCCGTTCGAGTGAACGGGCATATTGCGTCAGCGGGAAGCACATGATGAAGAAGATCAGTGCCACCAGCCCGTAGACGGTGAACGGTTCGAAGGTCGCATTGTTGATCGCGTTGGATGTCCTGACCAGTTCCTCGAAACCGATGATCGAGGTCAGCGCGGTCGACTTGATCAGCTGCACCAGGAAACCGACAGTCGGCGCACGGGTGATCGAGAACGCCTGCGGCAGGATGATCAGCCGGAGTTCCTGCAGATAGTGGAGGCCCAGACTGGCGCCGGCATCCCACTGGCCGCGCGGCAGCGCATCGACGCCGCCGCGCCAGATCTCGGCGAGATAGGCGCTGGCGAAAAAGGTGAGGCCAAGCGCTGCGGCGGTCCACGGTTCGATGCGCAAGCCCAGCATCGGCAGGCCGAAGAACATCAGGAAGAGCTGCATGAGCAGCGGCGTTCCCTGAAAAAGCGCGATGTATCCCGATGCAAGCCGCTGCGCCCATTTATTCTTGGCGATCCGGAAAAACAGCACGAGCATCCCGACCACGCCGCCGCCGACGAAAGCCGCCAGCGACAGAAGCACCGTCCAGCGCGCGGCGAGCACAAGGTTTCGGACAATATCCCAGAAGGTGAATTCGATCATGACACGCCGGCTCCCAGCGCGCGGCGGCCGCCGCTGACCAGCAGCCGGCGCAGCCCCATCGACAGAAGGAGATAGACGATCGTCACCACGAAATACGTCTCGAATGCGCGGAAGGTGCGCGCCTGCAGCATGTCGGCCTCGTAGGTCAGTTCGCGCACCGCGATCTGCGACACCACGGCGGACTCCAGCATCATGATGATGATCTGGCTGGTCAGCGCCGGATAGATCACCTTGAGCGCCTGCGGCAGCACGATCTTGACGAACACCTGACGTGGCCTGAGCCCAAGCGCCAGTGCTGCTTCCGTCTGCCCGCGCGGCACCGCGTCGAGCCCGGCGCCGACGATCTCGATCGTGTAGGCCGCCATGTTGAGCGTCATTGCCAGCATGGCGGCCAGCAGCGGATCCAGCCTTATGCCGATGCTGGGGAGCCCGAAGAAGATGAAGAACAGCTGCACCAGGAACGGCGTGTTGCGCATCACCTCGACATAGACGGCGATGGCCCGCTTGAGCAGCACGGGGCCGTTTCGCCGCCCAGCCGCGCCGAGGATGCTAAGCAGCGTCCCGGCGAGGGTGGTGATGACGATCAGCAGGATCGTCGTGCCTGCACCGCGCGTGATCGCGCCCGCGGCACCGGCAAGCCAGCCGAAGTCCAGGTTATAGCCCATGAGGATAGGTCCTGACCCTTGAGCATTTTGGGGCTAAATGCGGCAAGACAAACAGTAGAGCGGTGCCGGTTCCAGGAGAACCGGAGCCGCTCTGGAGGTCAATCCTTGAGGTTGTCGGGATTGAGCGGCGTCTTGAGCCAGGCCTTCGAGCTTTCGTTCAGCTTGCCGTCGGCCAGCATCTTGGCGACCGCGTCGTTGACCGCCTGCTTCAGGCGGTCCTCGTTCTTGTTGAGGCCGATATGCGAGGGCGAGGTGAGAAGCTGGAATTTCTGCTCCGGCTTCAGTGCCTCCTGGCGGGCGAGCACCTGAGCGCCGACATCGTTGCCGACGACCATCAGCTGGGTCTGGCCCGAGATGAAGGCCTGGATGACGGAATTGTAGTTGTCGAAACGGCGAATGTCGGCCGAGGCGGGTGCTACCTCGGTAAGGGACGTATCTTCCAGCGTGCCGCGGTTGACGGCGATCGACTTGTCGGCGAGGTCGTCCTTGCCTTCGACCTTCAGCGCTGCCGGGCCGATCACGGCGATATAGTAGGGTGCGTAGGCGGCGGCGAAATCGATCACCTGCTCACGCTCCTTGGAGTAGCCGACGCTCATCAGGACATCGACGCGCCTGTCGGTAAGATACGGAATGCGGTTCTGGCCGGTCACGCTGACCAAATTGAGCTTGACCTTGAGCTGGTCAGCGATGAACTGCGCCACGTCGATGTCATAGCCCTTGATGCTCATATCGGCGCTGGCCGAGGAGAAGGGCGGAAAGTCCGAGAAAATGCCGACATTGATGGCGCCGGCCTTGGTGATGTCGTCGACCGCGTCGGCATTGGCGGCCTGGGTGGCAAGACCAAAGCCGGCGAGCATCAGCACGCCGGCGATGGATGATTTGAGCTTCATATGAAGTGCCATTGTCGTTCCCCTGCTGGAAGCTTGTTTGTTTTGAAAGCGGCCGCCGGCTCCAGCGCGGCGCTCGCCTTGGAACTTCTGATTGGACCATGATCTGTAGGTCAGCGGAGCAACAAACCGGTGTCCGCCGGCGGGATCATGGTCTGAATGCGTCAGGCCCCCTTGCCTGAGATCGCCGGGCTGAAGACCATCAGGCTGAGGATCTCGAACAGCACCTGCGCGCCGGCATGGGCCGTGTTGGTGGTCGCGTCATATTGCGGCGCCACCTCGACGACGTCGCCGCCGACGATGTTGAGGCCCTTCAGGCCGCGCAGCAGTTCAAGCACCTCCCGCGTCGTCAGCCCGCCGACTTCCGGCGTGCCGGTGCCGGGCGCGAATGCCGGGTCGATGCTGTCGATGTCGAAGGAGACATAGGTCGGGCCATCGCCGACGATCTGGCGCGCCTTCGCAATGATGGCGGGCATGCCGAGGCCGGTCACCTCTTCGGCATGCACGACGGTCATGCCGGATTCGTAGGTGAACTCCCACAGATACTCGGCCGAGCCGCGGATGCCGATCTGGATGGTCCGCGACGGATCCAGCACCGCGTCCAGCACCGCGTTGCGGAACGGCCCGCCATGGTGGAACTTGGTCATGTCGAACAAGCCGCTGGTGTCGCAGTGGGCGTCGATATGGATCATGCCGACCGGCGCTTTTTTGCCGACAGCCTTCAGGATCGGATGGCTGATCGAATGATCGCCGCCGACCGATAGCGGGATGACGCCGGCATCGACGATCTGGTTCGTCCGACGCTCGATGTCGTCATGGCTGGTTTCCAGCCGGTAGCGGCTCTGGAATGGCACGTCGCCGATGTCGGCCACCTTCAGCTCGTGTGTCGGCGCGCATTCCAGCACGTGGTTGTAGGGGCCGATGCGCTCGATGGCGCGCAGCGCCCTTGGCCCGAAGCGGGCGCCCGGCCGGTTGGTCACGCCAAGGTCCATCGGCACGCCGATCATCGCCACCTGCAGATCGCCGAAATCAGGATTGTCGGCGGCAATTTCCCGGTAAGGCGCGGCGAGGAAGGTCGGGATGCCGGAATAGGGCGCCAGCCGCGTGCCGCTCTTGGAGAAGATCTTGTCGGCGACGCGCCGGAATTTGGGGTCGAACATCTCGCCGCCATGGCTTTCGCCATATTTGCGGCGCAACGCTTCGAGCTTGCCGCGATCATAACCCATGTCGATCCTCCCATGGCTGGTGCGGAGCGGCCATTAAATGACGGTCGCCGTCCTGCCGGCTGCCTGCGGATTTCACGTCTTGATGCTGTTCGACCCAAAGTGTCTTGCAGCTGCTTTGAAAAATCAATTGATATTGTTAGGGTCTTTGCTGTGAGAAAATCTCACATTATGTTGAGCACGGTCGTATCCGCAGACCGCGTTCCACTTTTCGGGATCGTGCTCCTTTGAGGCTCCGATGGCCAAGCGTCTGCCTCCCCTGAATCCGCTGCGCACCTTCGAGGCGACGGCGCGCCATGCCTCGCTGACCAAGGCGGCGGCTGAGCTCAACGTCACCCACGGCGCCATCAGTCATCAGATCAAGGCGCTCGAACAGTCGCTTGGCGTCAAGCTGTTCGAGCGCGCCGGTCAGCGGGTGAAGCTGACGCCGCACGGGGCCGAATTGCTGCCGGCGGTGTCGACCGCCTTCGACGGCATCGCCGCCGCCACGCAGCGCATGACAAGGCCGGCGAGCACCGGCGCCCTCTCGGTATCCTGCGTGCCGGCGCTGCTGTTGCTGTGGATGATCCCGCGGCTCGGCAGCTTCACCTCGCAATATCCGGACATCAGGCTGACGCTGATCCCGTCCAATGACGCCAAGGACGTCCGCGCGCCACATATCGACGTCTGCGTGCACTATGGCGACGGCAGCTGGACCGATTGCTGGATGCGCAAATGGTCGGGTCTCGAACTGTTCCCGGTGGTCAGCCCGACGCTGATCAACAACCGTCCGATCCGCACCGTGCGCGATCTCGCCGACCACGTCTTCCTGCATGGCGACGACGGCCGCGAGTGGCACACCTGGCTGGCCGCCGCCGATGCGCTCGATCTGGAGCGCGGCCGCCGGCACCATCTCGGCGACGCGCGCATGGCGAGTGAGGCGGCGGTTCATGGTCACGGCGTGGCGCTTGGCGATACTGTGACGGCAAGCGGGCTGCTCGCCCGGGGACTGCTTGTCGCGCCGTTCAGCCTGTCGGTGCCGGCGGTCGACGATTTCTACGTCGTCTGTCGTAACGAGATGAGGTCGGCACCGATCGTGCAGCTGTTCATCGACTGGCTGTTTGCCGAGAAAGAACAGGCCGACGGCCGCGCCGATGCGCCGGTGGCGGGCCGCATCGGCATCCGCCGGAAGCGCCCGGCGCTGCGAGTGGTCGGCGCCAAGACCGCTTCCTGAGGCCGCGATTGCCGAAGCCGCATGCTTGCCACCGGCTTTTCTTTTTGTCGGGCCAGCCCGCAAAGCGGGAGGCGCTTTCAGAAATTCAATGCTAAGAGGCATTTCGCTAAAGCAATTCCAGGAAAAGTCCGCAGCGGTTTTCCGTTCGGAATTGCGTGCAAACAAATTTAGAGCGGTTCAGCGTTGCCATCCAGAAACTGAACCGGTCTAGGAGCGAGCAGTGAAGGCGGCATCGAGACATGACTAAGACCGATATAGCGCGGCGCGTCTACAACCACACCTGGAAGCTCGACCCGATCGTCCGCAGCCTGCTCGACACCGATTTCTACAAGCTGCTGATGCTGCAGATGATCTGGGGCATGTATCCCAAGATCGACACCACCTTCTCGCTGATCAACCGCACCACTTCGGTTCGCCTTGCCGACGAGATCGACGAGGCGGAACTGCGCGATCAGCTCGACCATGCCCGCACCTTGCGCTTCTCCAAGAAAGAGATGATCTGGCTCGGCGGCAATACTTTCTATGGCCGCAAGCAGATCTTCGAACCGGAATTCCTCGCCTGGCTTGAAAATTTCCAGCTGCCGGAATACGTGCTTTCCAAGCGCGATGGTCAGTACGAGCTCACTTTCAGCGGTCCGTGGATGTACACGACGCTGTGGGAGATCCCGGCGCTGGCAATTATCAATGAACTCCGATCCCGCGCGGCCATGCGGGCGCTCGGTCCGTTCGCGCTCGACGTGCTCTATGCCCGCGCCAAGGCCAAAATGTGGGCTAAGACGGAGCGGCTGAAAGCGCTGCCGGATATCCGCATTTCGGACTTCGGCACGCGCCGCCGCCATTCCTTCCTGTGGCAGCGCTGGTGCGTCGAAGCGCTGAAGGAAGGCATCGGCGAGGCTTTCACCGGCACCTCCAACGTGCTTTTGGCCATGGATAACGACCTCGAGGCGCTCGGCACCAATGCGCATGAATTGCCGATGGTGCTCGCCGCCCTCGCCAATTCCGAAAAGGAGTTGAAGCAGTCGCCCTACAAGGTGCTGCAGGACTGGCAGCGCTACTATGGCGGCAATCTGCTGATCGTGCTGCCCGATGCTTTCGGCACCGCTTCGTTTCTGCGCGATGCGCCGGACTGGGTCGCCGACTGGACCGGCTTTCGGCCCGACAGCGCGCCGCCGATCGAGGGCGGCGAGAAGATCCTTTCCTGGTGGCGTGAAAAGGGCAAGGACCCCAGGCAAAAGCTGCTCATCTTCTCCGACGGGCTCGAGGTCGAGACCATCGAGGAAACCTACCGCCACTTCCGCGGCAAGGTGCGCATGTCCTTCGGCTGGGGCACCAACCTGACCAATGATTTCGAAGGTTGCGCGCCGACCAACACCAACCGGCTCGACGCCATCTCGCTGGTCTGCAAGGTCACCGAGGCCAATGGCCGCCCGGCGGTCAAGCTCTCCGATAATCCAGCCAAGGCCACCGGCGACGAGAAAGAGATCGAACGCTATTTGCGTATATTTGGCGAGAAAGACCGCGTGGAGCAGCTGGTCAAGGTGTGAGGGGCGAGGGAACTCTTGGATAGCATGAGTTCCTTCGCCGTAGTGCGCTGCCGGTTGGCAATAGCAATACCCTTTGCGGCTTCATTGATCTTCCTCGCGCCCACCCCGGCCTTTGCCCATGCCTCCGATCGCGGCCACGTCCTGCTTCTGCCGACGGGCTACTACGTCGCCGGCGGCGCGCTTGCCGTTGCCGCCAGCTTTCTCGTCCTCGCGCTGCTGCCGTCAGACTTTCCCGCCCGCTTCTGGCGGCGGCGCCTGCCGCTTTTCGCATTCGGCAACCGCGCACGGGCAATCGTCAGCCTGATATCATTTGCCGGCTTTGCAATTCTTATTGCGGCCGGCTTGTTCGGCAGCCGCGATCCGCTTTCCAACCCGCTGCCGCTGGCCATCTGGACGCTGCTCTGGGTTGGGCTGGTTTTGCTGCAGGGGCTGCTCGGCAATCTCTGGTCATGGCTGAACCCATGGTACGGGCCTTGGCGTGTCCTTTCCCGCCTGTTCGGCAAGCGGCAGACATGGCGCCCGCCTCCGTGGCTTGGCTGCTGGCCGGCCGTCGTGCTGTTCTTCGCCTTCGCCTGGTTCGAGCTGATCGACCCGGCGCCCGACGATCCGGCGCGGCTCGCCTGGGCCGCCGGTTTCTATTGGCTGCTGAGTTTTGCCGCCATGCTGGTGTTCGGCTACCGCGACTGGAGCCGGCGAGGCGAGTTCCTGGCCGTCTTCTTCGCCATGATTGCACGATTCGCCCTCCTTGAGCGCAATGAAGTCGAGCGCAGTGAAGGCGGTCGGCTCAGTCTGTGCTGGCCGGGCGCCACGCTCAGCGATGCCGCGCCGCTGTCGCTCAGCGGCATTGCTTTCCTGCTGCTTGCGCTGTCGTCGGTCTCCTTCGATGGCCTGTCGAAAACCTTCTTTTGGCTCGGCCTGTTCGGCCTCAATCCGCTGGAGTTTCCGGGCCGCACGGCGGTGATCGGCATCGGCACCTTCGGGCTCGTGCTGACGTTCGTCTTGCTTGCAGTCGCGTTCATCCTTGCCATTGTCCTTGGCCAGCGTCTTGCCGGCAGCCAGCATTCCCTCAGTCAGGCCGCAGGGCTGCTGGTCTGGTCGATCGTGCCGATCGCGCTCGCCTACCATGTCGCGCATTACCTGACGGCGCTGCTGGTCGATGGCCAATACGCCATCGCCGCTCTTTCCGACCCGTTTGCGCTGGGCTGGAACCTGCTCGGCACCGCCGGCATGCAGATCGAAGCCGGGGTGGCTGCTGGCGCCGGCTCGGCATGGTGGCTGTGGAATCTCCAGGCCGGCGTCATCATCGCCGGCCACATGCTCGCCGTGCTCGTTGCCCATGGCCTCGCCTGGCGATTGCACCCGGTTCCCGCTCGCGCCGCGCTCAGCCAGTTTCCGCTCACCGTGCTGATGATCGCCTATACGGTCTTCGGCCTGTGGTTACTTGCCACGCCTTCAGTCGGATGAGACAAAAGCCCGGCTCGATGGCGTCGATTTGTACGTTGGGGAAAGCCCGCTTGCCACACCAGGGCTTTGATGATTTAGTTTGTACACATGCAATTTCGGCGCTCTTACCAGAGTGGCCCGCTTCGCTACAGCCATTGGTCAAAACTCAAAAACAAGGGGAACTGCCGTGACTGACAAGAATGGGTTTTTAGATCTCTCCAAAACCGGTCTCACCCGCCGCACGGCGCTGAAGGGGTTGGCCGCAGGCGCCGGCCTTGCCGTCGCGCCTGGGTTCGTGCGTTATAGCCAGGCGCAGAGCTCGGCGCCGATAAAGATCGGCTTCCAGTCCCACCGCACCGGCATCGGCGCCGCTTATGGGCGCTGGTACGAGAGGACCACCGCCGCCGCGGTCAAGGCGATCAACGAAGCCGGCGGCATCAACGGCCGGCCGGTCGAGGTGATCATCGAGGATGACGGCACCGATCCCGGCCGCGGCGCCGAAGTGGTCGGCAAATTCGCCACCCAGCACAAGGCAGACATCGTCTACGGCACGCTGTTTTCGCATGTCGTCATCGGCTCGGCGCCGGCTGCCGGCGAGGCCAAGATGCCCTATTTCGTCGTCAGCGAAGGCCACCACGTCGCCTCGACCAAGCTCAACCGCTACGTCTTCCAGCCCGGCATCACCGACGTGAAGAGCCAGATCCAGGCGATGGCGCCCTGGATCGCGGCGAACGCGGGCAAGAAGGTGACGCAGATATTCCCAGATTTCGCCTTCGGCTACGACCATCGCGACTATCTTCCGCCGGCGCTGAAGGCGCAAGGCGCCGAAGTCATTGCCCAGATCGCCATCCCGCCGACGGAATCGTCCTTCACCAAATACTTCCCGCAGATCCCAGCCGAGACCGAGGTGATCTACCACGTCATGGTCGGTCCGGCGGTGCTCACCTTCGTCAAGGAACTCGGCGAGTTCTATGGCTCCAACCGGCCGCAGCTGTTCGGCTTCATCGATTCGCTCGAAGCCACCGACATCAACAGCCCCGGGCTCGAATTCCTCGACGGCAGCCATTTCTGGGAAGGCTCGCCGCGCTACGCGCAGCCCAATGATTCCGCCGCGCAGAAGGCCTATCGCGCCGCCGTGGGCATCGACGACAATGGCGCTGCCGTCGGCGATCCGAAGGATGTCTCCACCGCCGCGCACATGTTCGGCTGCTGGGAAACGCTCTATGTCGTCAAGAAGGCGATGGAGGATGCCGGCTACAAGGGTCCGGAAGACCGCGCCAAGCTGGTCGAGGCGACCGAGGCCTTGACCGAGTTCGCCGAGGGCCCCGAGCATCCGCAAGGGCCGAAGACCTTCAACGGCAAGATCCATCAGTGTTTTGGCATCCAGAACATCTCCAAGGTCGAAGGCGGCCGGCTGAACGTCGTCCACAAGACCAAGATCGAGGACGGCCTCTATGAGCCGGAAGGGGATTACACGACCCAGGCGCTGTGAGCTTAGCTGTTTTAGCCGTAGTGCGCTTCGAGCCACCCCCCTCTGTCCTGCCGGACATCTCCCCACAGAGGGGGGTGCTTCTCGCACCTGCCAGCGCATAATGGCCTTCGGACCCCACCTCCTCCTCGCCGCCCTCGAAGGCCTCGTCACCTCCGCCGTGCTGGCGCTGACGGCGCTTGGCCTGTCGCTGGTGTTCGGCGTCATGCGCGTCGTCAATGTCGCCCATGGCGAGTTCTTCATGCTCGGCGCGGTGCTTGCCTGGGCGATCTCCACGGCGATATCAGGCCATCCGGCGGTCGGCTTCCTGGTCGCCCTCGTGCTGGGGCCGCTGATCGTCGGTCTGATCGCGCTCGTCTCCGAACGGCTGGTGTTGCGCCGGCTGAATTACAATCCGGAGGCCACCATCGTCGCCACCATCGGCATGCTCTACATCATCCAGCAACTGGCGCTGACCTTCTACGGTCCGGAGGCACGGCCCGTGGAGCCGCCCTTCAGCTATCGCATCCTTTTGCCGTGGTTCGGCTACTCCGGCTACAAACTGTCGATCATCGCCGCATCGGCGCTTCTGCTGGTCGCGACGTGGTTCGTGCTGACGCGTACGAAAATCGGCCTCGTCATGCGCGCCACGCAATATGACCGCGAGACGGCGCAGGCCTTCGGCATTCCGGTCGACCGCGTCTATGCCGGCGTCTTCGCGCTCGGCGCCATGCTGGCGGCGGTGGCCGCCGTGCTGATCGTGCCGATCAGCCAGGCGCACTATCTGATGGGACAGGACCCGCTGCTGCTGTCCTTCATCGTCGTCATCATCGGCGGGCTCGGCTCGCTGCGCGGCACCGTCGTCGCTGCCGTGCTCATCGGCTTGTCGGACGGCATCATCTCGGTGTTTTTCTCGCCGACTCTGGCCAAGATCATCGCCACGCTACTGGTTGCCATGGTGCTGGTGTTCCGGCCGCAAGGCCTGTTCGGGACGGCATCGCGATGAAGGAGGCTTCACCGGTAAAAGCCTATGCGTTGCATGTGGGCGTCATCGCGCTGTTTTTCGCCCTAAGCTTCGTCCTGCCGGAATATCACCACGGGCTGCTCGCCCGCATTATGGTGCTGGCGGTTTTCGCCATCGGCTACAACATGCTGTTCGGCTATGTCGGGCTGCTCAGCCTCGGACATGCAATGTTCTTTTCGGCTGGACTCTATGGCGCAGGCCTTGCCGTCATCCATCTCGGCTGGAGCGTGCCGGCCGCCTTCGCCGCCGGCCTTGCATGCGGCGCGCTTCTCGCGCTGGTGATCGGGGTGCTGGCGCTGCGTACTTCCGGCGTTGCCTTCATGATCGTCACCATGATGTTCGCGCAGGTATTCTATCTCATAATCCTCTATTTCGCGGCCTGGACCGGCGGCGATCAGGGCCTGGTCGTGCCGCAGTCGGCGCGTGTGCTTGTTTTGGGCGACACGTCGCTCGGCCTCACCGACCCGACCGTGCGCTACATGAGCGCGCTCGCCCTGTTCTCGATCGTGCTGCTGGTGGCGCTCGTTATCGTCCGCTCCAGGTATGGCCGTGTGCTGGTCGCCATTCGCGAAAACGAGGAGCGGACCAAGATGCTCGGCTACGACACGTTTTCCAACAAGCTCGCCGCGGTCGTAGTCTCCGGCACGATCTGCGCGGCTTCGGGCGCCGCCTACGCGCTGCTGTTCGGTTATGTCGGCTCAACCTTCGCCTCGGTGCAATATTCCATCCTACCGCTGCTCTGGGTGCTGCTCGGCGGTGCTGCGACCACGCTCGGTCCGCTGATCGGCACCCTGTTCATGTACTATGTCGTCGACATCACCAGCGGCTACACCTCGGCCTATCTGCTGATCGTCGGCATCGCCCTCATCCTGCTGGTGCTGTTCTTCCCCAGGGGCATTCTCGGCACCGTCCGCCAGCGCTGGCTTGGATGGCTGCCATGATGCCGCTGCTGACGACCAAGGGCCTGTCCCGCAATTTCGGCGGCCTGCGCGCCGTCGACGGTGTCGAATTCGCCCTCATGCCGGGCGAGATTCGCGCCGTCATCGGCCCCAATGGCGCCGGCAAGACCACCTTCGTCAGCCTGGTCAGCGGCCGCATCCAGCCGTCCTCGGGCATGATCGTCTTCGACGGCGCCGACATCACCAGCCTGCCGGCCTACGCCAGGGTCCGCCTTGGCATTGCCTACACCTTCCAGATCACCAGCGTCTTTGCCAACCTCACCGCTTACGACAACGTCGCACTGCCAGTGCAGCGCACGCTGACCGGTGGCCGCTCGAAAGGTGCCGTGCATGCCGGCGTCATGGCGGCGTTGGAGCGCACCGGCCTTGCCGACCGCGCCCACATGCCGGCCGGGCAATTGTCCTATGGCCATCAGCGCCTGCTCGAAGTGGCGATGGGGCTCGCACTAAAACCGCGCCTGCTGATTCTTGATGAGCCGACGCAGGGGCTGGCCGACAGCGAGATCGACAATTTCATCGGGCTGGTGCGCGAGATCGCCACAAGCGCGACTGTGCTTCTGATCGAACACAACATGCCGGTGGTCATGCAGCTTGCCGACCGCATCACCGTCTTCAACGCCGGCAAGATCCTGGCCGAAGGCACGCCCGAGCAGGTCCGTGCCAATGCCGAAGTGCAGGACGCCTACCTGGGGACCGCCCCATGACTGAAACACGGTCTGAAGCACTGGCCATCTCCGGGCTCGACTGCTTCTACGGCGAGGTCCAGGTGCTCTACGGCCTCGACCTCGTGTTGAACAAGGGCGAGGTGCTTTGCCTGTTTGGCCGCAACGGCGCCGGCAAGACGACGACGCTGAAGGCGATCATGGGCCTCGTTCCCTCACGCGCCGGCTCGATCAGGCTCGACGGCAAGGAGTTGACTGGCCTGCTGGCGCATGACGTGCCGAAGGCCGGCGTCGCCTATGTGCCGCAGGGCCGGCGGCTGTTCGCCGAGATGACGGTGGCTGAAAACATCGAGATCGGCCTGATGGCCCGCGGCAAGGGCAAGACGACGCGCGAAAACGTGCTCGACCTTTTTCCGCTGCTGCGTCAGCGGCTCAGACAGCGCTCCGGCACGCTGTCGGGCGGCGAGCAGCAGATGCTGGCTATGGCGCGGGCCCTGTGTCTCGAACCCCAGGTGCTTCTACTCGACGAGCCGACCGAAGGGCTGATGCCGTCGATGATCGCCAGGATCCGTGAGACGGTGTCGAAGCTGCGCAATCTTGGCGTCTCGACGATCCTGGTCGAGCAGCGGGTCGATGCCGTGCTGTCCGTCGCCGACCGGGTCTCGTTCATTGAGAACGGTCGCAACCGCGAGACCGTCGATGTCGAGGAGCTCCGCGCCGATCCGTCGGCGGTCCGCCGCTATGTCGGCGTCGGTTGATCAGCCAAAGAACAGAAAACCCGCGATCAGGAATATCGGGATCAGCACCGCGCCCGACCATGCCATGTAGCCGAAGAAGCCCGGCATCTTGACGCCGCGATGTCTGGCAATCGCGTAGACCATGAAGTTCGGCGCATTGCCGATATAGGTGTTGGCGCCCATGAACACCGCGCCGGCCGAGATCGCCGCCAGCGTGGAGGCGAAGGTGGTCATCAGATGCTGTGGATCGCCGCCGGCGAGCTCGAAGAACACCAGATAGGTCGGCGCATTGTCGAGGAAGGATGACAGCGCTCCGGTCATCCAGAAATAAGCGAGGTCGTTTGGCTCGCCCATCGGCGAGCTGACAAGCGAGACCAGCGGTGCCAGCGCGCCGTCGGGGCCGGCCCTGAGAATGGCGATGACCGGCACGATACAGATAAAGATGCCGGCAAATAGTTTAGCCACTTCGGCGATCGGCTCCCAGTGGAAGTTGTTCGCCTGCCTGTGGCTTTTGGGCGAGACGCCGAGCGAAAGGAAGGCAAGCGCCAGGATGACGGCGTCGCGCACGAGGTTCTGCAATTCAAGGCTCACGCCTTGGACGGAGAAAGCCACGCCCGGCTTCCAGGTCGCGGAAAGCAGGATCGCGCCGATGACCCCGGCCAGCAGCGGGACGTTGGGCAGGCCGCGGATGCGCACCTTCGTGTCCGGTGTCGGATCCTTGATCTTCGGCGCGCCGGCCTCGCGGCGATGCAGGATGACGTCCATGGCCAGGAAGACCGCCAGCACCAGGCCGCCGACGAACAGTGTCTCCTGGTAGAGGTTGGTGGTAGTCCAGAAGAAATCGACGCCGCGCAGAAAGCCGACGAACAGCGGCGGGTCCCCGAGCGGCGTCAGCGACCCTCCGATGTTGGACACCAGGAAAATGAAGAAGATGACGACATGGGCATTGAA
>NZ_RZSW01000860.1:0-1820 GCF_003997375.1 Mesorhizobium sp. M5C.F.Ca.IN.020.29.1.1
CCGCTCACGGCTGCGACCGTCATGCCCGCCGCATCTGGCGAGATGCAGCTTGTCGGCCGCGCCCTGGCACGCGAAGGCGGAGCCTTCCGCACGATTATCAAGATGCACAACCAGCGGCTCTATCGTATCGCCCGCAGCGTCGTCCGCAACGACAGCGAGGCTGAGGACATCGTGCAGGAGGCCTATGTCAGGGCCTTTGCCCAACTCGGGGATTTTCGCGGCGAATCCTCTCTCGCCACATGGCTGTCGCGCATCGTCATCAATGAGGCGCTTGGGCGTTTGCGCAAAAGGCGGCGAACGGTAGCGATGCCGCAAAGTCTACAAGCCGAAATCATCAAGTTTCCCCTTAATCCCAGCGATGATCCGGAGCGGACGATGGCGCAACGGCAGATCCTCGAGCTTGTCGAACGGGCGACCGATCGCCTTCCCGATGTCTACCGGACAGTATTCGTGGCGCGGGTGATCGAGGGTCTTAGCATAGACGAGACCGCAGAATTGCTTGATGTGCGGCCTGAAACCGTCAAGACCCGGCTGCACCGCGCCCGCGCCCTCGTCCGCAAGGCGCTGGACGATCAGATCGGCCCGGTGCTGCTCGATGCCTTCCCCTTCGCCGGCCGCCGGTGTGAACGGCTGACCGCCGGGGTGATGCAGCGGCTTGGCTTTACAGACTGATTTTTCCCGAATTCCCGGGAACGTTTGCCCCCGCCCGGCATCCAATCATCGTCAACTGGAAATGCCCGGAGCCATTCGCATCCGGGCGAAGGAGAACGTCATGTTTATTCGATCGACCACCGCACTGGCAGCGCTTTTCCTGCTCAGCACAGCAACGTTGGCGCAAGCCTCCGATAAGCCGAGCGACCCGCAGATCGCCCACATCGCCTACACAGCCGGCGTGCTTGACGTCGAGGCGGCCATGCAAGCGCTGAAGAAATCGAAAAACAAGGAGATTCTCGACTTCGCCAAAGGCATGGTGCGAGACCATGAAGCCGTAAACAAACAAGCGCTTGACCTGGTCAAGAAGCTCAATGTGACGCCAGAGGACAACGCCACCAGCAAGGCGCTGACCAAGGCGGCGGACGAGGAACGGGCGAAGCTCGCCAAGCTCGACGGCGCCGCGTTCGACAAGGCCTATGTTGACAACGAGGTCGCCTATCACAAGCAGGTCAACGGCGCGCTCGAAACCCTGCTGATCCCCTCGGCCGAGAATGCCGAACTGAAGAGCCTGCTGGAGACCGGCCTGAAGCTATTCCAGGGCCATGAACAGCATGCCGAACATGTCGCCGGCATGCTGAAATGAGTACAGCACCGACGCTGTCGAAACGGCATCTGTGGATTGCAATGGCGCTAACTATTGCTGCCACATCCGCCAAGGCCGAAACGATTGAGGTGACGATCGAGAAGCTGGTGTTTTCGCCCGCAAGCATCGAGGCGAAGGTCGGCGACACGATCGAGTGGGTCAACAAAGACGTGTTCGCCCACACGGCGACCGTCACAGGCGGCTGGGAGGTGATGATCCCGCCGAAGACATCGGCGAGCCTGACGCTGAAGAGGGCAGGTTCGTTCGACTATTTCTGCCGCTTCCACCCCAACATGAAAGGCCAAATGACGGTGACGTTGCCCTAGCCAAGCCAGCAGAGACGGTCCTGCATGCGCAGGGCGGTCGGGCGGCATCAAGCCGCCTGGTAGCGAGGCGCCGGCTCGCCGATCTGCGTCGCGGCGAACAGGGTGGCGCGAACAGGGTGGCGCGGGCAGCGTCGTAGGCTTCCCACAGCGCGCGGTCTGGTAGAGGTCCGCCAGGATGCCCACGACCGGTGAACGAA
>NZ_RZSW01000861.1:0-1819 GCF_003997375.1 Mesorhizobium sp. M5C.F.Ca.IN.020.29.1.1
CCTATATACGGCGCAGCGCCAGGCCGACCGCCTGGCGCTCGAGGACAGCAGGATCACCAGCGAGAGCATCCTGTTCCATCAGCGCAAGAAAGGCGGGCAGCCGCTCTTGATCCCGATGATCGAAATGCTGCGCGACCGCGTCGTCGCCGCGGGCGAGCGCCGCCTGGAATGGCGGCTGAACTTTGCGCATGTGCTGATCGACGAGCGGCTGCGCCGGCCGTGGGACGATCACCGCTACCGCAAGGCGTTCCGAGTGCTGCGCCACGCCGCCGCCTTCGGCACGCTGGAGGCCGTCAAGGGCAAGGTGACGCCGATGGCCGTGCAGCTGCTCGGCAAGCTCGATGTGCGCGCCGTGCTCGAGGCCGCCGGCCTGAAGCCGATGCCGAGCCTCAACGACTTCCACGACCAGGACCTGCGCGACACGGCCGTGACCTGGCTGGCGCTGGCGCGCAACGACAAATGGGAAATCGCCTCGATCACCGGCCACAGCCTGAAATCGATCGACGAGATCCTGAAGCACTATTTCGGCCTGCACCCGGATCTCGCCAGGAGCGGCATGGCCAAGATGGAAAAGTGGCGGAGAACCGCGCGGTGAGCCTGATGGCCCTCACGATGGCGTGACCCGAACGGTCTTGCGCTGGTCCAGTCTCGGTGCTTGGATGGGGTTCTGGTGACGACGCGCCAGCCACGGTCTTGCAGAGGTGACCGGCGCGCCGCCTTCACGGGATTTGATCGAGTTTGGACCCCGATCAAGGGGGCTGGTTTTGGACGCCGGCCCTCGTTTCCCATGACTCAGAGCTTACAGACCGCAGTTAGGCTGACAAGCGGAACGACAGTGACTATTTCGTGACCATGGCAGAACGGATGATGGTCGGAATATCAGGTAGAAATATCTGAGCGGGTGATCCTCTTGACGACTCGAGGTCGCAGAACATTATAGGAACATGGTCCTATACAATGTTGTGCCCGGCAAGTCGTACTATGCCATCAGCTTCCGCGACATCCCGCCCGAATACATCCTGGGCGGCGCTTGCCTCGCCTGCGCGCACAAAGGGCCGGTCAACCGCGCCATCATCGAACGGCGCTGGGGCGGTGGCGAAGCCTTGCGCTTTGTCGATCGCTACCTGCGTTGCACCGCCTGCGGCAATCCCGCTCACAACCGCTTCATCATCTTCGGTAGGCGGCGAAACTCTTGACGCCGGCGCCGGCCGCGCCAGTCTAATCAAATGGCTTGGGACATTTCGGATATCACCATCGGCGACGAGGTGACGATTACCGCCACCATTTTGAAGCTGCTCGACTATGACGGCCGCGCCAGCATCAGCATACCCTCCTACGGCTTCCCCTATTCCATCCGCGCGCCGAAGAAGGCCAAGCCCGGCGGCCAGGTCGAACTCACCGGCGAGGTCACCCGCATTGACGAGGGTGCTGGCCTGGTCACCGTCAAGCTTGGCATCCCGGTCACGGTCGACGTCTCGGCGATCACCAGGTGGACGCCGGCGGTTCGCGAGCACAGGGGCAAGCCGCTGCGCGACACGCCGGACTAGGGGGAAGGAGCCACTAGTCGTTTCCTTTCTCGAGCAACGCCATCGCCTCGGCAAGCAGCGCGACAGCCTTGCCGCGATCGGTGGCCTCGAGCTCGAACGACCGCTCGATCCTCGCCAGCAGCTCGGCATTGATCGAACGGTTATTCTCGGCGGCGGCGATCTTCAGGCGCTTCTGCAGCGCGACTGGCAGGCGGATATGAAAACTGGGCGAATGGCTTGGCATTGCCCGTTCTTATGGCCGAAACCTTAAGCCTAAGAAATCGTTCCACCAT
>NZ_RZSW01000862.1:0-1818 GCF_003997375.1 Mesorhizobium sp. M5C.F.Ca.IN.020.29.1.1
CGCCAATATCGAAGCGATCATCGCGCATGAGTATTTCCACAATTGGACTGGCAACAGAATCACTTGCCGCGACTGGTTCCAGCTTTGCCTGAAGGAAGGGCTGACGGTCTTCCGCGATCACGAATTCTCCGCCGACCAGCGCTCGCGAGCGGTGAAACGCATTGCCGAAGTGCGCACATTGCGGGCACATCAGTTTCCCGAAGACCAGGGACCGCTGGCGCATCCTGTGCGGCCGCGCCGCTACCGCGAGATCAACAATTTCTACACGGCGACAGTCTATGAAAAGGGCTCGGAAGTGGTGCGCATGATCCGTACCATTCTCGGCAGCGAGACGTTCCGGGCCGGCATGGATCTCTATTTCGAGCGTCATGACGGCGAGGCTGCGACGATCGAGGACTTCATCAAGGTGTTCGAAGATGTGTCCGGCCGCGACCTCTCGCAATTTTCGCTCTGGTACCATCAGGCGGGCACGCCCAATCTGACGATCAGTTCGACGCACAATGCGGCAGCGCAGGAGTTCACGCTCGAGATCGAGCAGTCGGTGCCGCCGACGCCGTCCGAAAGCCGCAAGCGGCTGATGCATATTCCGCTTGCCTTCAGCCTAGTCGGCACCGACGGCAAAGCGATAGCCTATAGCGGCGTCGAGGGCGCCAGCGTCGAGGACGGCGTCATCCATATCCGCAGACGCCGGCACATGGTGCGCTTCTCGGGCGTTGGCGAGCGCCCGGCGATGTCGCTCAATCGCGGCTTTTCGGCGCCGGTGACGCTTTCAGTCGAGCAGAAGGCCGACGATCAGTTCTTCCTTGCCGGCCAGGACAACGATACCTTCTCGCGCTGGCAGGCGTTCAACACGCTTTTGACCGAGGCGCTGATATCAGCCTTCCGCCAGGTCCTTGACGGCCAGCAGCCCGGTTTCGCATCACGGTTGACCGGGCTTGCCGGCAAAATAGCCGGCGACGAGACACTCGAACCGGCCTATCGGGCGCTGGCTGTGGCGCTTCCGAGCGAAGCCGATATCGCCCGCGACATCGGCAAGAACATCGATCCCGATGCCATCTTCTCCGCCCGCGAGGCGCTGACGGCCGCGATCGCCGAGGCCAACCGCGAGATATTCTCCGACCTCTACCATCGACTGGCCGACAAGGACGCTTTCAGTCCGGATGCGACGAGCGCCGGGCGCCGGGCGCTGCGCAACATCCTGCTCGACTACCTGTCGCTGCTGCCGGGAGGTGCGGCGCTTGCGGCCCGGCATTTCCAGTCCGCGACCAACATGACGGACCGCGCCGCCGCACTGACCGTGCTTGCGCTCCGCCACAGCGGTTCGCCCGAGACGGTCAAGGCGCTGGCCGACTTCGAAGCGAAATATACGACCGATCCGCTGGTGATGGACAAATGGTTCCAGATCCAGGCCAGCGTGCCCGGCCCGCAAACCATTTACGCGGTGCGCGCCCTGACCAGCCATCCGGCCTTCTCGATGGCCAACCCGAACCGGGTGCGCTCGCTCGTCGGCACGTTTTCCAGCGCCAACCAGACCGGCTTCCATCGCGCCGACGGCGAAGGCTACAGGTTTTTCGTCGAAACGGTCCTGCAGGTCGAAAAGCGCAATCCGCAGTTGGCCGCCCGGCTGGCGACAGCACTCAGATCATGGCGCTCGCTCGAACCTGCCCGGCAGGCCAAGGCAAGGGAAGCGCTGCTTTCGATCTCTAATGCCGAGAACCTATCGGCCGATTTGCGGGACATCGTCGAGCGCACGCTGGCGTGAGGGTCCCCCTCCTCCTTGAGGGGAGGGCGGACAGCCGCCGAAGGCGGATGGAAGGG
>NZ_RZSW01000863.1:0-1815 GCF_003997375.1 Mesorhizobium sp. M5C.F.Ca.IN.020.29.1.1
ATTCTGGACAGCGCCAGCTTTACCCGACGGTTTTCGTGGCGTCGACCTGGAGGTGGGGCGAAGCCTCGGTCGCAACGGAACGCTCGAGAGGCAGCGTGACCTGATCACCACCGTCATGCAAACCGCGGGGCAGAGCGGCGAAACCGTCGTGCTGCCCGAAAGCGCACTCGGGTTCTGGACACCGAGCGTCGAGCACCTTTGGCGCGACGCCCTCAGCGACAGCGACGTCACCGTGATCGCGGGCGCGGCCGTTGTCGACGCGCAAGGCTATGACAACGTCCTGGTTGAGATCTCCGCGCAAGAGGTCGGCGTCCTCTATCACGAGCGCATGCCGGTCCCGGTTTCGATGTGGCAGCCCTGGCGACGCTGGCTGGGGCAGGACGGAGGCGCACGGGCGCATCTCTTCGCCAATCCCGTTGTCGAGTTCGCCGGCCGCCGGATCGCGCCGCTGATCTGCTACGAGCAGCTCCTGGTGTGGCCGGTCCTGCAGTCGATGCTGCACGGGCCGGAAGTGATCGTCGCTGTCGGCAATGGCTGGTGGACCACCGACACCTCCATCGTTGCCGTACAGAACGCCAGCACGATCTCCTGGGCGCGGCTCTTCGGACTACCCCGGGTCACCGCCTTCAACATATGAATAGGGAGATGCCTATGATCGATGCCGCCCTCGTCGAGCAATCGTCGACCCCGGCCCGAAGCCGATGATCGTCGAGAGATTCATCGCCGAGGCGGGTTCGCTCGATCCGCACCGTTCGATCCGGCGTCGTGTGGTGCCTGATCCCGAGTGTGGTGATGGCGGGCTCTCGACCACTAGTTCGGCATTATGAACGATGTCGTTTCTATGCCCGGGCTAATCAGCCACCAGATCGCTGGAGCATTGACTAATTGGACCTCATTCCTAATCGTGCTTTCTGGTGACCGTCTCTTGGCCTGACAGCTCGATTGCGGGTCAGTCGCTATCGACCCAGACGCTGCAGGGGCCGCCGCCTTCACAAGTTTCCCAAATTAAGCGGTTGTCCGTCCATGCACAAACCCGGGGCTTGAAACTGCGCGACCCGCTCGGCGCGCCCTCTAGATAAGGTCCGATGAGATGCGCGCCGGAAGCGATCAGCTTAGGTGTTGGAATAACTGCCATGTACCAGCGCGCTCCATTGAAGAACAACACGTCGCCGTTCTGCATCACAACGGGCTGCGCATGCTGCCGGAAGCAACGGTACCGTCACGTCCGTGAAGCTTGGCGGATATCTGCCTTGGTTGTGCAGAGCAGCGGCCAAGTCATGGCTGCCTTGCACTGACCTGCATGCAGCTGTTGGCCTCGCAAGTCTCGGACTGGCGCTTGCAGATAGAAAATGCCCTGGCATAGCGCCTGGCCGCGCGCGCCTGGCGGCTCAAAGTAGAACATCGTCTAAAACGGTCAGACACGCGTAAATTCTGGTGCCGGGAATTAGCCGCTTGAGAGCAAGTCATACCTCCGTCCGTTTGGATTTTTGGTGATTGACAACGGTCGAAAAAAGATGGAACACTGTTCTAACTGGAGTGACCGTTCCAGTATTCGAGTACCGTATCGTCATGGGCGGAGAGTTTCCGTTCGAAGTAGGTCGCAATGCAGAGCGTGTCTGCGCACCCGAGGAGCTTGGGAGGAGCTAACATGAAATCTTTCGTCAGGACCCTATGTCTCAGTGCCGCGATGGCCTTCGTAGCCAACGTCTCCAGCGCCGCCGAGTTGACGTTTGCAACCGGTTATGGCTTCGACTTTTTTGCCACAGAGATTGCCAAGTTCGAGAAGGCAACCGGCAATAAGGTTACATTTATACA
>NZ_RZSW01000864.1:0-1814 GCF_003997375.1 Mesorhizobium sp. M5C.F.Ca.IN.020.29.1.1
GAAGAAGCGGCTGGTGTCGATGATCTTGCCGGGGCCGATCAGCACTTCCCACCAGCCCGGCTTGCCGGTCACCGGATTGGTGCTGGCGACATGCTGGTCGCCGGTCAGCGCATGGCAGACGAGGATGGCGTTTGAGCGGGCGTCGTTGAGCGTGCCGTAGGTCTTGTAGGCGATCTGGAACGGTGACAGCAGCGTGCCGGCGTCGAGCTTGAGCGGCTTGTCGGCACCGAAGCGCAACACCGGGCTTGACGGTTGGTCGGCCTCGTTGTTGGTTCTTTTAGTGCGCAGCGCGACCATCGCATCCTCTTATATTACCCATCGCGCTTTCCGAAAATCGATTCCGATTTTCGGGCGATGCGGTTGTCCGGCCGGCAACGGACAACAAAAACCGGCATTGCCTTCGCAAAGCCGGTTACAGAATGCAAACGGCCCTTTAGCGAGTTGTTTAACGTGGCTGCAAGCCGACCGGCCAAATCACCACGGGATTTCGCCTTTCTTCTAGGACCGCCGCGCCTCGGCGTCAACGGCCAGTCGCTCACCCTTAATTGACGCTCTCGACATTCCGGGCCACGGCTTGTATTTCCGCTGCGGCTTCCGGGTGGAAACGTTCTCGACGGATTTTTTGCAATATGAACCAGCCATCGGATCAGGCACGTCCAACGCCCCGCGCGGGGATCATGGACATAGAAGCCTATGTGCCGGGCAAGAGCACGGCGCCGGCCGGCGTTGCCAAGATCCATAAATTGTCGTCGAACGAGAACCCGCTCGGCCCCTCTCCGACGGCTATAGAGGCCGCGCGCGACGTCGCAGCCAAACTCGACATATATCCCGACGGCACCGCCAAGCGCCTGCGGGAGGCGATCGCCGAGGTGCATGGCCTCAACCCGGCGAACATCGTCTGTTCCAATGGTTCCGACGAGATTCTGGGCCTGCTTGCGCAGACCTATCTCGCGCCCGGCGATGAAGCCGTTATCACCGAACACGGCTTCATGGTCTACAAGATCTACATCCAGTCGGCTGGCGCTGTCCCGGTGTCTGTCAAGGAAACCAATGAGCGCGCCGACGTCGATGCGATCCTCGCCGCCGTAACGCCGCGGACCAGAATCATCTTCCTCGCCAATCCGAACAACCCGACCGGCACCTATTTGCCGTTCCAGGAGGTGCGCCGTTTGCATGCCGGCCTGCCTCGAAATGTGCTTCTGGTGCTGGATGGCGCCTATGCCGAATATGTCCGCCGCAACGACTATGAAGCCGGCGTCGAACTGGTGGCTGGCGCGGAAAACGTGGTCATGACCCGCACCTTCTCCAAGCTCGGCCTCGGCGGCGCGCGGATCGGCTGGATGTACGCGCCGATGCATATCATCGACGCGATTAACCGCGTGCGAGGTCCCTTCAACGTCAACGCGACGGCGATCGAGGCCGGCATTGCCGCGATCCGCGACCGCGCCCATGTCGAGCGCAGCGTTGCGCATAACGAGACCTGGCTGCGATGGGTGAGCGAGGAGTTGACCAAGCTCGGACTGCGGGTGACGCCGAGCGTCGGCAATTTCGTGCTCATCCACTTTCCCGAGGACCAAAAGCATTCGGCGGCGGCTGCGGACGACTACCTCTCAACGCGCGGCTACATATTGCGGCGCGTTTCCGGCTACGGCTTCCCGAATGCACTGCGCATGAGCATCGGCACCGAAGAGGCCAATCGCGGCGTTGTCGCCGCGCTCACGACATTTCTGAAAAGCTGAGACAATGACATCACCGATGTTCGAAAAGATCGCGCTGGTCGGCATCGGCCTGATCGGCTCGTCGCTGGCCCGTAT
>NZ_RZSW01000865.1:0-1813 GCF_003997375.1 Mesorhizobium sp. M5C.F.Ca.IN.020.29.1.1
GAGGAATATTGACCCGGACAGTCGTCATGATCCCTATTCAAACTCCACTCCTGTCGTCAGTTTTCAATGAAATTATACTCGGCGGCAGGATAGAGCATGTACATTCGCGACATCTTACGGCGGGCAGTCAGCAAGTCGGATGTTGTTGCGGTGCACAAAAGTATCTACATCAGCCTTGGCGAAATTGGTCTCAAGCCTGCTCTCCCGGCCAGCCTGCTCTCCCGGCCAACCTGCTCTCCCGGAGTGAATGAGATGAAGGAATCCAGTCACCATGTCGTCGTCGTCGGGGCGGGCTTTGGGGGGCTCGAATTTACCCGCGCGCTTGACGGTGCGCCGGTGCGCATCACCATGATAGACAAGCGCAACCATCATCTCTTCCAGCCGCTGCTCTACCAGGTGGCGACCACAGCGCTGGCGACCTCGGAAGTCGCCTGGCCAATCCGCCATCTCCTGCGCAAGCGCAAGGACGTGACGACGCTGCTCGCCACCGTCGCCGGCGTCGACCGCATCGGCAAACGCGTGCTGTTCGATGATGGCGGCGCGGTCGCCTACGATACGCTGCTGCTGGCCACCGGCGCCCGCCACGCCTATTTCGGCCATGACGAATGGGAGCCTTTCGCACCGGGGCTGAAGACGCTGGAGGACGCCACCACCATTCGGCGGCGCATTCTGCTCACCTTCGAGCAGGCCGAGCGGGAGACCGATCCCGCCAAGCGCCAAGCGCTGTTGACGCTGGCGATCGTTGGTGGCGGACCGACCGGCGTGGAACTGGCCGGGACCATTGTTGAACTGGCGCACGACATGCTGCGCGGCGAGTTCCGCAACTTCGATACGCGGCTGACGCGCGTGGTGCTGATTGAGGCCGGTGACCGCATCCTTCCCAATTTCGCGCCGGAACTTTCCGACTATGCCAGCAAGGCGCTCGAGCGGCTCGGGGTGACGGTCGAACTCGGTCGGCCCGTTACACGCTGCGACGCCGAGGGTGTCGTCTTCGGCGACACGCAGCTGCCGGCCAGGACTATCCTGTGGGCAGCAGGCGTCGCCGCTTCGCCGGCCGCCGAATGGCTGGGGGCGGCAGCGGACCCTGCGGGCAGGGTGCTGGTCGAGCCCGGTCTGACCGTGCCGGGCAGCCCGGAGATTTTCGTCGTCGGCGACGCCGCACACGTCCTGCGGCCAGATGGCCGCATGGTGCCCGGCGTAGCACCCGCCGCCAAGCAGCAGGGCCGGCATGTCGCCGCGACGATCAAGGCCCGGCTGGCCGGCGACGCAAGCCCGCGCCCTTTCCGCTACAAGCATGACGGCGATCTGGCGACGATCGGTAAGCGCGCTGCCGCGATCGATTTCGGCTGGATCAAGCTCACCGGCCGGCTGGCCTGGTGGCTGTGGGGCCTCGCGCACATCTATTTCCTGATCGGCTTCCGTAACCGGCTTGCGGTTTCGCTGAGCTGGCTATGGATCTACGTGACCGGTCAGCGCAGCGCGCGGCTGATCACCCAAGGCGACGACAGGAGCTGATGTCTCCGCCCCGCACATTCATCCACGTCATCTGTTCCTGATGGACTCGCTTGCTTCGGGCAGGACTTGGCACGCGCTGTTGAAGGCTGGCACGTCGTTGAAGTCTGATATGTCGAACAGGAGAAAACCCTAAGCCGTGTAAACCACCTGCCGGACAACGATCTAGCTGGCGCGGAAGCCGGCTTCGCAGTAGTGCAGGTAAAATTCCCAGAGCTGCTAGAAGCGGTCGAAACCGAGCGGGACGATCTTTTCCCAGGACGCCCAGAAGCGGTGGCGCCATTCGGCGAGTGTGCCGGCA
>NZ_RZSW01000866.1:0-1799 GCF_003997375.1 Mesorhizobium sp. M5C.F.Ca.IN.020.29.1.1
GGTCAGCACCAGGTCGTAAAGGAGGAGGATCGCCGGGCCGGATGGATGCTGCGTTTCCGAACCGCTCAAGGTCAGGCAGCCGGCGCGCACCAGCGCCCGATTGATGCTGCCGACCCTGGTGGCTGGAAACGCAGTCATGCCCGGCGATCCCCCAGCTCGTTAGCCCGCGGCCACAGTCTGGATGGCGACGGTCACGGCTGCGCCGGTGTTGACGGTCACGACGTAGTTCTTCAGCACGGGCGTGCCGCCATGAGACATGACGGCGCTGACGATGGAGCCCTTGGGCAGGCGGGCGGCGGCGCTGTTGAAATAGCCGGCGGCTTCGACGGCCGCCGGCGCTTCCGTGGTGACGAGGTAAGCCTGAACCGGAATGATGCCGGCCTTGCTCGATGAGGCCATGGGGCCGGCGACGCGCAGCTGATAAGCGGCAAGTGCCATTGTGATTGTCCTTTGATCTGCTCCGCTGATGCGGTGCGTGAAAATTCAGGGTGAAGCCCGCCGGCGGTGTGCGCCGGCGGGTGCGCGTCATCAGGTGAAGTCGATGATGCTGTCTTCCTTGAACTTGAAGCGTTCGATTGCGCTCTCCTGCAGCACCTTGGCGCCGATGCCGATGATGTTCTTGTGGTCCCAGCCGCCGCCCTGGCGCTTGTTGTCCCAGGTGACGTAGCTGCGCACCTGGTCGCCGAGGCCACCGGAGCCGACCGCGCTCGGGATCCACATGTGGAAATCGAGGTTGACGCCGGTGATCTGGAAGTACGGGTCGATCTTGCCCTTGCGCTTCGGCAGCGCGAAGAACAGGCAGTTGCGCCAGACCTTCATGTTGGCCCGCTTGATGAACGGCAGATCGTCGCCGACATAGTCGCGGCTGGCGAACTCCTTGAAGGTCATCAGCTGCGAAAATGCCGTGTGCGGCAGCGGGCACACAGCCATTTCGCTGTCGTCCTCGACCCGGTCGTACAGATCGGAGATCATGGTGGCGGCGGCGTCGAGCGTGAAGCCGGTGGTATAGTCGCCCTTGATCTGCGCCGCCGGCAGCACGAGGCTCTCGAGTGCCGAGAAGATGACGCGGGTATGCTTGCGGCCGAGCGCCCGCGCCGTGGCGCCGGCATAACCCTCGACCATGGCGATCGTGGTCTTGTCGAGGTCGACCTGGTTGACGGCGAACTGCACCTCGTAGTGATCCCAGAGCTGCGGGACGAGAGAGAATTCGGCGTTGTCGGCGTTGGAGGTGTCGTTGCGCGTCACCTTGTAGGCGGCGAGCTCGCTCATGAAGGGGAAGTACATGACGTCGCCTTCGATCTTCATGGGCGGCACGACGCAGCCCTTCAGTTCGTAGCCGCGCGCCTGATATTTGAGGCGAACCTGCGTCTGATATTCCGGGGTGTACCAGTCCGGTGCGTAAGGATTGCCGGGGATCATTTTGAAAACTCCGTTCGATTTTGAGGGGTCGAACCGGAGCCAAGTGCCGTCGAGGCGGACAGGTTTTGCTCAAACGAAAAGGTGTTTGGCCAAGTGCCGTCGCCGGGCGGGTTTTGCTGTTCGGTCGTGCGAAAGCATAAAGCCGCCCGGCTGGGTGTAGACTTATCGGCGCGCGAAGACGCGCTTGGACATTTCGCGGGTCTCGGCCGCGAAAGCAGGATCTTCGCGATTGCGCGGATCCTGCAGACGCTTTTCGTACTCGGCGCGTTGGTTGGCATTGTCGCTGCCAAGGCCGCCTGGATTAACTGTGTCCTGCCGGCCGCCCTTCATCATCCGTTCGACCAGTGACACGCCGCCTGGTGAATTGACCATCATGGCAA
>NZ_RZSW01000867.1:0-1785 GCF_003997375.1 Mesorhizobium sp. M5C.F.Ca.IN.020.29.1.1
GCGCCACCGCCTCCGGCGCCTTTTGCACCTGCTGCTCGAACAGTTCATGGATGCACCGCTCCGACGGATAGGCCGCCGCCGTCCGGTTCAGCTCCTCCAGCAGATACGCACGCTCCGCAGCCGGCAGCAGTTCAATCCGGCCGACCGGCTGCCCGGCATCGGCAACCATCGCCCGCAGCAGCGCCAGCAGATAACCACGCTGCCGCTCGATCGTCGCCTCATCGAACAGCGCCGAGGCATAACCAAACGTTCCGGCGATCACCTCGCCACACTCGCCAAGGCTCAGCTCCAGATCGACCTTGACCTGATCATACCCCTCCCCGGCAGCCTCCACACTCAGCCCGGCAAGGTCGAACGACCCGACGGCGTTGTTCTGCCAGGCCAACATCACCTGGAACAGCGGCGTGTGATCAAGAGCCCGGGGCGGCTGCACGATCTCGACGACCTGCTCGAACGGCAGGTCCTGATGCTCCTGCGCGGCCAGCGCCGTGCGCCGCGTCTGCTCCAGAAGCTGCGACACGCTCGGCTCGCCGGACAGGTCGAGCCGAAGCGCCAGGGTGTTGACGAAGAAGCCGATCAACTCTTCGATCTCGCGCCGGCCTCGATTGGCGCTCGGCACGCCGATCACAAGGTCGTCCTGCCCCGACAGACGCGACAGCACCGCCGCCCAGGCCGCCAGCACCGTCATGAACAACGTCGTGCCATGCTGCCGGCTCAGCCGCTTCAGACCCCGCGTCAGATCCGCATCGATGACGATCGGCACACTGGCCCCGGCAAACGACTGCTGGGCCGGCCGCGCATGGTCCGTCGGCAAGACAAGACGGGCCGGAGCGCCAGACAGGGTGTCGCGCCAATACTGCGCCTGCTTCTGCAGCCGTTCCCCCGACAGCCACTGGCGTTGCCAGGCGGCATAATCCGGATACTGGATCGCCAGCGGCGGCAAAGGATCGTCCTGTCCAGCCTCGAACGCCCGGTAAAGCTGACGGAGTTCACGAACCAGCACGCCCATCGACCAGCCGTCCGAGACGATGTGATGCTGGGTCAGCAGGAAGACGTGTTCCTCATCCGGCATCCGGATCAGACGCCCGCGGATCAGCGGCCCGCGCGCAAGATCAAACGGCGTGCGCGCCTCTTCATGGCACAGATCCAAAAGCGCAGCCTCAGCATCCGGCCTGTCCCGCAGATCGTGCTCGACCATCGGCAGTCCCGCATCCGGCGGCAGAACCTCAACCCAGGGCTTGCCCTCCGGTGCGACAAAGACACTGCGCAGCGCCTCATGACGGGCAAACAGACGGTCAAGGCTGCGCTGCCAGGCGCTGCGGTCGAGCTCACCACGCAGCCGCAAGGCCAGCGGAATGTGATAGTTGGTGCTGCCCTCGTCCAGCTGCGCCAAAAACCATAGCCGCTGCTGCGCAAACGACAGCACAAGCGGCTCATCACGCGACACCGCCGCAATCGCCGGCAGGTCTTGCGTGCCGGAGCGGCTCAACACCTCGACGATGCTTGCCGCCAGATCGGAAAGCACCGGATTGGCGAACAGCGTCGACAGCGGCAGTTCCACGCCAACAGCCCGCGACAGCCGGCTCGAGAGCTGCACGGCCAGCAGCGAGTGGCCGCCGAGCTCGAAGAAGTGGTCGTGGCGCCCGACCCGCTCGACACCGAGAAGCTCCGCCCAGATCTGCGCCAGCGCCGTCTCGACCGCGCCGCGCGGCGCCTCATAGCTGCGGCGCGCATAGGCGTCGTCGGCCGGCGCCGGCAGTGCCTTGCGGTCGAGCTTGCCGTTCG
>NZ_RZSW01000868.1:0-1783 GCF_003997375.1 Mesorhizobium sp. M5C.F.Ca.IN.020.29.1.1
GGTGAGGCGTTCCGCCGCCGAAATGCACATCGCTCACCGGCAGCCCTTGCCGCACTTGCTCCGACACCAAACTGATCTCCTGACGCAGCACCGCCAAATAATTAAGGATCGGGCCGTTGCGACGGGTGACCGCGGTAGGGAAGCCGCAATACCAGCACATGGATCGGCAAAACGGAATGTGGAAATAGAGCGACACCGATTCGTCGGCCGGGAGGCCCCTCAGCCATTCCTCATAATCGTCAGCACCAACCGCCGCAGAGAAGTCTGGCACAGTCGGATAGATGGTATACCAAGGCGGCCGGGGGTCCCGGTACTTTGTCAGGATTGAGGCGTGCAAGGAGCTGTCGTCCCACGTCGCTGATCCATGTTGTTTCGTTGCGCGCTCGTCCTGTCTCTGACCTAAGTCAGTGCGTCCCGCTTTCTCCGCGTTTTCAAGGCGGAGGCGGCGATGTCGCAGTCTCGGTTGGACAGGACGGTATCAACCACGCCGGGGAGTGCGCGTGCCATGGTTCCGCCTGAGGTGATGGTGCGGTGCCGCATTCACGTTTGAGTACGTGACGCCAGTGCAGTGTACTTGAGGCGTCTGCGGAAGAACTTTGCAATGCGAAATTCATGTCCGACGCCAAACGTCGCAACGCACCTGTCAAGCCTCGTTCAGACGCAAACGCCTGATCCATCCAGATCCAGCCAGCGGTCTTCCCTGCCGGCCGAAAAACCATACCGGCTTTAGCCACCGAGACGCTCTAAAGCTGACGTCCGCTCATTTGATAGAAGGAAGGCCGCTAGGGGGTGCACAAGGCTCCCGGACTTGACGTCGCTTCGAGCGATGAGCGGCGGTGTGGCCTGTCGTCAAGCGCCGGGCACCGTGCCCCCTACCGATATCCCGAAAAGATCGAGCAAGATGGCCATCCCGACGCCACACGCGGTCTGGATGAGGCCGACCATGAAAATGCGATTGGCGCGTTCGTAGATGGGGCGGCGCAAGGAACTCATGTCGAGCAGCATGGACAGCGCTCTCATCTGCAGTGCGATGCCGAGCAGGATCGGCACTACGGCGAACAGATCGTAGAGTTGCCATGGCAAGGGGTTCGCCGCCCAATGAGTGAGGAAGCCGAGCGAAAAGGCAAGCAGGATACCCACGGCAGTGATTGTGCCGTTGCGGAAAATGGTCTCGATCAGTTCTTCCTTCGGATCGTGCTCGTCCAAGCGGCTTCCTTTCGTTGCTCTTTCCGTCGAGACTAAGTTCTCGAGAATGCTGTTCATCGCCAATTACTCGAGGCGAGCCGTAGGCAACCGTTTCAGGGTGCGCTCCCTCCTCGCTTCCGGCCGCGCAATGTACCTGCACGGCGAACTTACAGCGGCGAAAAGGTGCTGCGGCCACCATGCGACGCATCGGACGTGGACGCCCTCTGTCCGTGGCGCAGCCCTTGCGGACCGCATGCGCGCAGTAATCCTTCTCGGTAGCGCATGAACCGGCCTCCGTTGCGGTCAGACGGGAAGCCGTCGCTGTTTAACGAGACTGTCACATATCGAACATGGCGAACCGTGTCGCACATTGCTTTTCGCAGTGACCCTCAAAAAAAGTGATTCCAGCGAGACGAAGGCGCGTCGGCCCAATTTTAGTGTCAGCCGCATCTACGCTTCAGGTTGGCATGTCGCTTGCTGCTCTATTCGGAGGCTGCAGCGGTCTGACCGGAGTGTTTCACATATAAACGATAATGAATCTCCTAGCAGAAAACACTATTCTAAGTACATTTGGCTTTTACGCTGGCTAACCTCTCGT
>NZ_RZSW01000869.1:0-1773 GCF_003997375.1 Mesorhizobium sp. M5C.F.Ca.IN.020.29.1.1
GGCCCGGCTCCAATTCGCCGCCCGAGCGGAGGACGAAAGCAATCGTCTCCGTGCTGTCAGGACTTTCTCGAGCCTCATCTTTGGATCGTTCTGAACCCGGGAGACCCGCGGCGGCGGTATTTTCGGTGAGCGTGATCATGGGGCGGTTCTCTTCAGTCCGTGACGCGTTCGCCGATAGCCCCTCATCTCCCGTGCCAAACACGAAAACCGTTTCAAATCAGCCTAATAAACCTAGCTCTGCTACGTTGCGTATCCGACATCGTCGGAAATCGGACAAGGCGCAACGTGGTTGAATAGCGCGGCCGGGAGGTATCCTGTCCTTTCGAGAAGATGCCAGGTAGAGAAGATGCTAGGCAATGCATCGACGAATACCGCCATTCTCAAGCCCAAAGTAAATCGCAAGCTATCAGGCGTCGAGCGCCGCTTTGATTTTGACCATCGGCGGTGTACCGAGAGAGATAGGATCTGACGTTGGCCTATATATCTGGCGCTTGATGGTCTTGAGACGATTGATCTGTCCTTCGACGGGACTGGCGCTCCAGGCTGGGTAATTGCGGCCCGAACAGCCGCAATGTCACGGCCGATGCTTACTGCAAGGGAAAGCCAGTTCGCCTGTCCGTGGCGTCCTCGATTGCGGACGCCTTGCGTGAGCCGGATTCGGCAACCGGTCCCTGCCACGGCAGATCAGCCACCCGGCGCATGTGTGGCTGTGGACGCGGCCGGTTCGGCAGCCGCAGGAGGGACAGCACGATTCTGTCACCTTCGGCGCCGGGCTATAAGCACCACCTTGTCGGCCGCCTGTGGAAGAATTTGGACATCGACGGGCGAGAGCAACCAGTGGCAAAAAGAAAAACCTTGCACGATCACTCGGGCCGTGAACAGGAAATGGGGCTCAGAGTTCAGGCCAAGTAGGCGACCCGCTGGAGAAGCTGAATGCGGTGGTGCCGTGGGAGGTCTTCCGTAAGCTTGGCCAGCGCTGCCTAGTTGTTTGATCCCAGGTTTTTGATGGGCATCATTATCCTCCGAATCAAAGGATGCGCTATGGGCCATGTATGGATGGCCTCCGCGTGGCAAGGGCTTTTCGGCGCTTCTGACGAGTTGGTCGGGTGCAGGCATGTATACGGCCTCTGATTGCGGCGCGTTGATGCCGCGGGCCCTGATGAAGTCCGCGGATCGGGTTCCTTTCAGGTTCGCGAGCTGTTGGCGCATGGCCCATAACGGATTGTCCCGATCCCGGCTCGACCGTTCGTCATCACACCATCAGCACCTCACCAATCTGCAATCGTCCTGCGGTTTCTTCTACTTGGCGGCAGGCTCGAATCTCTTTCCGGTTGTCATCACCGCCCAGGCGATCCTGGCCATCTTGTTTGCGAGCGCGACAGCAACGACATTGTAGGGCTTCTGCGCGAGCAGTCCGGCCGCCCATCGCGTCGACGTCGCTTTTGCCTTCCGACTGTAGCGAAGGACAGCATGCGCTCCGATGATGAGAAGCCGACGGATGTAAGGATCGCCTTGCTTGCTGATCCGTCCAAGACGCTCCTTGCCGCCTGACGAGTTCTGCCGTGGGACAAGGCCGAGCCAAGCTGCAAGCTGTCTGCCAGATTTGAACAGCGACACGTCCGTGATGGTCGCGGCCATCGCGCTCGCGGTGATCGGGCCGATTCCGGGGATGGTTTCCAGTCGCCGGCTTAGTTCGTTCGAGCGGTGCCAGTGGTGAATCTGGCGATTCAGCCCAGCTACCTTCTCGTGAACCTCTCGCAACTGTTCGATGAG
>NZ_RZSW01000086.1:0-15733 GCF_003997375.1 Mesorhizobium sp. M5C.F.Ca.IN.020.29.1.1
CACCCGAAAGCACCACCGAGCCGGCAAGCGTCACCGCGAATTCGCGAAACAGTGCGCCGGTCAGGCCGCCGGTGAAGGCCAGCGGCGCGAATACGGCGGCCAGCGTTATCGTCATGGCGATGACAGCGGACGAGATCTCCCGCATGCCGTTGAAGGCCGCCTGCATCGGCGACAAACCGTCTTCCTCCATATGCCGGTGAATGTTTTCTACCACCACGATGGCATCGTCAACGACGAGGCCGATCGCCAGCACCATGGCCAGCAAAGACAGAAGATTGATCGAATAGCCTAACGAAAACAGCAGGAAACAGACGCCGATCAGCGACAGCGGAATGGTCACAATCGGCATCAGCACCGAGCGGAACGAGCCGAGGAAGAGCAGGATGACGACGATGACGATGATGACCGCCTCGCCGATGGTCTTGAACACCTCCTCGATCGAGGCGCTGATCTGCTCGGTCGAATCGTAGACGATCTCGATCGTCATGCCTTGCGGCAGCGTCTCCTGAATCGTCGGCACAATGTCGTGGATCGCCTCCGCTGTCGTCAGCGGATTAGCGGCCGGCGTCGGGAAAATGGCGAGAAAGATGCCGGGCTTGCCGTTGAAAGTGACCCTGGTGTCGGTGTTCGCCGCGGCGAGCTCGACGCGCGCCACGTCGCGCAGCCTCACCACATTGCCGTCCTTCGATCGAAGCGGAAGAGCGGCGAAAGCTTCCGGCGTCTGCAGCGTCGAGCGAACGGTAATCGAGGAGGCGACGTATTCGTTTTCGGTGTTGCCGGGTGCTGACAGGAAATTCGATTCGTTGATGGCGGTCAGCACTTCCGACGCCGTCACGCCGCGCGCCGCCAGTTTGATCGGGTCGATCCAGACGCGCATCGAATATTCGGCGGCCCCGAAGATCTGCACGTCGGCTACACCCTCGACCGTCGACATGCGCGGCCGCACGACGCGCTCGATATATTCGGTGAGCTGTTCCGGCGTCATGTTCGGATTCTGCATCGAGATATACATCATCGCGAACTGATCGCCGGTACCCTTGACGATCACGGGGTCTTCGGCCTCGTCCGGCAGATCGCCGCGCACGCCTTGTACCTTCGACAAGACTTCGTTCAGCGCGACGTCGGGATTGGAGCCGAGTTTCATCTGCACCGTCACGGTGCTTAGGGACGACCGGCTCGCCGACGTGACGTAATCGATGTTTTCGGTCGAAGCGACGGCACGGGCGATCGGCGCGGAAATGAATCCCTGGATCAGGTCGGCGCTGGCGCCGGGATAGGCCGTGGTGATCGTGATAGCCGTTTCTTCGACCTCCGGATACTGCCGGATCGAAAGGTTGAAGATGCCCTGAAAACCCAGAAGCAGGATCATCAGGGCGAGCACGGTCGAAAGGACCGGGCGGCGGATGAAGAGGTCGGAAAGGCTCATTTCTGGGCTGCCTGCTGGTTCGCCGGCTTGGTCGGATCGATCGTGTTGTCGACGGCAACGGACATGCCGTTGGAGAGCCGGTTCTGGCCGGCGGTAACAACCTCGTCTCCAGGCGCGATGCCCTCGAGGATCTCAACCAGGCCGGCGTTGCGGCGGCCGGGCTTGACGAACACCTGGGCGAGCACGAGCTGCGGCTTCTGTTCTTCCGCTGTCGGTTCGGTCGGCGTTGCCGCCGGTTCTTCGTTGGGTTTTGCCGCGGGCGCTTCGGCTGCGGGCTTCGCAGTATCCGTGGCGGGCTTTTCTTCCGGCTTTGCCGCAGCAGGAGGGGCGGCGCCATTGGCCGCCGGCTTCGCCGGACGCACCACAAAGACAAAGTCACCGTAGAGGCTGGAGGTCAGCGCGGTCTGCGGCACCGTCAGCACGTTGTTTTCCTCGGGCAATTCGACGCGCACCTGCACGAACTGGCCAGGAGTCAGCTTGCCTTCGGGGTTGGCGACCTCGGCCCTGACCGTCACCAGCCGGCTGGTCGGGTCGATCTTCGGGTCGATACCGCGAATGGTGCCGGCGAACGGCAGCTCGCCGTCGCCAATGCCCAGCCGCACCGTCTGGCCGATCTTCAGCAGCGGAAACTGCTGTTCGGGAACCGAGAAATCGGCCCGCATCGTTTCCAGATCCTGCAGGGTGGCTACGGAAGTGCCGGGTGAGAGATACTGGCCGAGATCGATCCTGGGGATACCCACTGTGCCGCCGAAGGGCGCGGTCAGCAGCTTCTGCTCGAGCACCGCCTGAAGCCTGTTGACCTGTGAAGTGGAGGCCGATGCGGCTGCGCGCGCCGAGTCGAGGGTCGATTCCGAGCCGACACCGCGTTTCTGCAATTCAAGGGCGCGTGTCAACGCTGTCTGGTCGAGCGCCGCTTGCGCCTTCGTCGCATCGAGATCGGCGCGCTCGGCGGCATCGTCGAGCTGAAGGAGAACCGCGTTGGCTTCAACCTTCTGATTGGCGTGAAATAGGATGTCCTTGACGATTCCGGCGGTTTCGACGGTTAGATCGACGCCGCGGACCGCACTGACAGTGCCGATCGCCTCGACGCCCGGCGTCCACTCCGTCGGCTTGACGATCATCGTCGACACGGTCGCGGCAGGCGGTTTCATCGTGGCGAAGAATTGCTGCATTGCATTGTCGCGGAACAAATTGAAGCCGACGATGCCGCCGCACACCAGCACGAGCAGAATGAGGGCAATGATGAAACGCTTGATCACGAACAGTCCCCTTGGCCATGGCCCGGCATAACAGTCGGATGACCGAAACACATACCTGTGACTGGTCCCGATTTCAAATGACGGCGATCTTACTGTACCGTCTGGACGGTCTTGTCAATTCCGCGTAAGCTAATGTATGGGAAGCGACTGATGAAGGCCCGGAGAACAAATTCACGCGATAAAATTCTCGCTGCCGCCGCCGATGTGGCACGCGAGACAGGGCCCGGCAGCCTGTCGCTGGACGCCGTCGCCAGCCGAGCCGGCGTGTCGAAAGGCGGCTTGCTGTACAATTTCCCGACCAAGGCGAAACTGATGCAGGCGCTGGTGGAGGATTACCTGCGCGCCTTCGAGCAAGCGCTGGAGTCCGCCCGCACGGCCGGCGTCGGCGGCGAAAGCCCGCTTGCGACCTACATCAAGCTTTCGGCCGAACATGCCGAGGAATCGAAACCGTCGGCTTCCTGGATATTTTCGGCGATCGCCGAGGATCCCGATTTCCTGACACCGATAAAATCGTTCAGGCGGCAGGTTTTCGAGCGGCTCAAGGGAGAGACGCCGGACCTCAAGGCGCTGCTGGTCTGCTACCTCGCCATCGAAGGACTTCGCAGCATGAACCTCTTCGACTCGGACGTCCTTTCACAGGATGAACGCCGGTTGCTGGTATCGTCCTTGCTTGAGATCGCGGGATAGATTGAAGCGTAGGCCAGCGAAGCACCTGCGGCAAGGCAGATCACCGTGAACGACCTTGCTGATGATCGCCTGGATTATCCCGAGCACCTGAGCCGGTTTACCGCCAGGGCAACACCCCGGCCGGAAACCGCCGCCCGAACCGGTCGAGCACAAGCAGCGGGCCCGCGCCATACCGGCACGGACTGCCCGGGTAGGATTTCCGGCGTGCACGACACCACTGGCTACCGGGCTGGCTACTGGCTCATCACGGCGCCGAACTTTTCCTTGTTGGCGGCGTCGTTGGCGAGTGCGGCGGCCGCATCGTAGCCCAGCACCTTTGATGGATTCGCGCTGGGCCTAAGGCGCCGTTCAGGGAACTTTTGTTCGGCTGGCGATTTTGGCTATATGGTAGAAAGCCGAACTGCCAGAAGGGTATTGCCGATGATGACAAAAAGCTTTGCGATCCGCGCGCTCGCCTTCGCGATAGGCTGCAGCATGTCCGCCTCGGCTTTCGCGGGGGACAAATACCGCGACCATCGGCACCGCGACCACCGGGTTCAATCCGAACGCTACGTTCCCGCCGAAGGCGACATCATCGACATTCTGTTCGGCGGCCCGCGCTACTATGACCAGCAGTTGGTCACGACAGCCGCCGGAGCCTGCTCCTACCACAGGGTCGGACCCGACGCGAATGCGTTGAACAAGATCAACGATCACCATTGCGGGAAATAGGCGGCAGGCTTCAGCGCCCGCCAGTCTCCTTCATCCGCGCGATGATGTGGGCCATCAGCGCCAGGTCGCGACGGGAGTCCGCGAGGTCGGTCAGCGGCTTTGTCCCGTCAGTGATGTGGCGATGGAAGGTCTCCAGTTCATTCGAGAAAGCGTCGCCATAGAGCGGCCCGAAGGTCCTGGTCACCGGGCCTAGTGGACCGGCTTCCGTCACTTCGAGCCGCGTCGGCAGGCTGCGGATATAGGGCGTGTCGTAGATGATGCGGACCCGTTTGGTGTTCGAGCGCACCTCGATCATGGCATCAAACAGGCCGAGATCGTCGACCACTGCGTCGTAGCAGCAGGCGAAATGCCCATAGTCGAAGGTCACGCTGGTGTTGGCCCCGCCATTGGTGCGATGCGCGGCGAGCACACGAACCGGCTCGCCGAGCAGCCCGCGCATCGCCGAAATGTGGTGCGAGCTCAGCGCCGTCAGGCCGCGATAGGCGCGTACGAGATCGGCGGGCGCATCGCTGCCCACCACTTCGCGGATCAGCGCCTCGCGCTCCCCGGCGCCGCATGCCAAAAGGGCCGGATCGATGTCGGTGGGATAGAGAATATTCTGGCTCTTTTTCAGGAAATGCCGGCCCTCGGAGATCAGGTCGAAGATGCGGACATGGGTGATATCGGCGAAGTCAGGCAATTCCTCCATCGCCGCCAGGTAGGCTGGAGCGTAGCGGCGCATGTAACCGACGAAGATCGTCTTGGCGTAGTTTGTCGTCAGAGCCAGCAATTCGTCGATTTCGCGCACCGTCAGGCAGGCGGGCTTTTCCAGCAGGACATGCTTGTTCGCCTGGACGGCGGCACGGACGAAACGGCTGTGGGTCTCGTCGGACGAGAGGATGAAAACCGCGTCGATATCCGGCGAACTGATCAGCGCCTCGGCCGAATCGAAGATTGCGGCTGTCGGGTATTCGGAGCGGCACAGCGTCACGAGGCTCGGCGAAACATCATAGACGCCCGATATCAGCCAGCGGTCGCGCTGGTCGCTCAGCACCGGCAGATGGATCGACTGCGCAACCTCTCCGAGCCCCACAAGTCCGACACGGATCACCGCCACGGCAAACTCCCTTTCCAATCGTTCAATTCGTAACGGGCCGGATCGTTTCTATGCCGCGCCGGTGACGAGCGCGACAAGTTCGTTGCCGGTGGTCTCGGACGATCGGACCGTCGCCACCATCCGTCCCGCCCGCATCACCCAGATCTGGTCGGATAGGCGCCGCACCTGATCGAAATTATGGCTGACCAGGATGACGCTGACGGCCTGTTCGCGCAGGCGCCGGATCAGGGCTTCGACATTGGCCGTCTCCTGCACGCCGAGCGCCGCGGTTGGTTCGTCCATCACCACCAGCTTGGCGCCGGAACCTGCGGCGCGGCAGATCGAGATCGCCTGTCGCTGTCCGCCCGAAAGGCGCCGCACGCGCTGGCTGACCGAAGGCATGTTGATCGACAGGCGCGACAACATGGCGCGCGCCTGCTGCTTCATCGCCTTGCGGTCGAGCAGGGCGAACGGGCCGATCCGGCGCACGATCTCACGGTTGAGGAACAGGTTCTGGGCGACGGTCAATTTATCGATCAGCGCGAGGTTCTGGTGCACCGTCTCGATGCCGGCCTTGCGCGCCTCGTCGGGATTGGCGAAGGGGTGCAGCCGGCCGTCGAAGAAGATCTCGCCACCATCCGGCACATGGACGCCGACCAGGCAGCGTATCAGCGTCGACTTGCCGGCGCCATTGTCGCCGATGACAGCGGTGACCTCGCCACGGCGGGCCTGGAAGGCGACATCGGTGAAGGCGCGGATGCCGCCGAAATGCTTGCTTAGCCCTTCGCAGGCTAGGATCGCGTCGGCCGACGGCGAGTGATTGACGGCGCTCATTTCTGATACCGCATGATCAGTGCCGCCAGCACCACGATGGCGCCCACGGCGAGCGGTTGGTAGAAGGCCGAAACGCTGAGCAGCGTCAGCCCGTTGACGAGAGCGGTGAGCATCAGCGCCCCGATCGCCGGGCCGAGAATGCTGGCGCGTCCGCCGAACAGGCTGACGCCTCCCAAGACGACTGCCGCCACCGAATTGAGCAGAAGGCTGGTGTTGATCTGCGGTTCGGCCGAGCCGATGCGCGCCACCAGAAGCAGCGCGGCGATGCCGGCGCAGAATCCTGATATCGTGTAGGCGGCGATCTTGACCCGGTTGGTCCGGATGCCGAGCGAGCGGGCGCTTTCGGTCTGGCCGCCGGTCGCCAGCAGATGCACCCCGAAGCGGGTATGGAAGAGCGCGCTATGCGCCACGAGAACGGCTGATATCGCCACCCAGACGGGATAGCCGAACGGCCCGAGGGAACCGGAGGCCAGCCGCAGCAGGAAGGTCGAGCCAACCATTATCGGCTCGCCGCCCGACAGGATCAGACCGAGGCCGGTGACGCCCGAAAGCGTGCCGAGCGTCACCACGAAGTCGGGTATTTTTCCGGCTGTGATGAGCACGCCGTTGAGGAAACCGACCGCGCTGGTGGCGGCGACGGCCAGTACGCAGGCGAAGAAGATGCCATAGCCCGCGGCATCGACGAGGCCGAGGATGATGGCGCCCAGCATGACCGCGGCAGCCAGCGAGAGATCGATGCCAGCGGTGGCCACGACGAAGGTCTGGCCGATCGACAGCACGACCAGGATCGCCGCGGCCAGCAGCAGGGCCTGCAAATTGGCGACGCTGAGAAAGACTGGCTGGGCGATGCCGAACACGACGACGAGGCCGACGAGGCCGACGACGGATGCCCAGTCGGCCCAGAAGGAAGGATCCAGGAGGAGAGCCGCCAGGGAGGGACGGCTCTCCTCCGCCGCGCCCGCTTCCCCCGAGGACGCGTTCTCAGCGGGAGCGTTCACTGCTGCAACATCTCGCGGAAGGGATCGGGATAGTCTCCGCCGGGGCGCGGGAAGTTCTTCAGCGAGGCTTCCGCATTGTCCTTGTTGATCAACAGAACCGGCGCTGGCACGTTGGCCGGAAGTGTCTTGCCCTTGGCCGCCGCGGCGCAAGCTTCCACGCCCATGGCGCCGACGACATAGGGATATTGGGCGACGGTCGCAGCGAGTTCGCCGGCGGCAACGGACTTCAGGGCGTCGACGATGCCGTCAAGTCCGATCACCTTGACGTCCTTACCCGAGGTCTGGACGGCGCGCTGGACGCCGAGCGCCATGATGTCGTTGGCGGCAAAGAAGCCGGCGAGATCTGGATGCGCGGCCAGGATGTCGGTGGCCGCGGTCAAGGCCTTCTCGCGGTCCCAGTCGGCGCTCACCATCACCACGACCTCAAGCTTGCCTTCGACGGCCTGCTTGAAGCCCTTGATGCGGGCGTTGCTGCCGACATCGCCGACGATGCCGGCCACCAGTGCGACCTTGGAGCCTGCAGGAACCAGCTTCAGCATCTCCTCGCCTGCCAGTCCGCCGGCGGCGACGTTGTCTGTGCCGATATAGGTCGAGATGGTGAAGCCGGCCGCCTTGGCCTGCTCGGCGTCGATGGTGCTGTCGATGTTGACGATCGGCTTGTTCTTCTGCGCGACCGGCACCAGCGCCTGCACCAGGTTGGAGACGCTGATCGGGTTGACCAGATAGCAGTCGAAATCCTGCATGGCCATGGCGGTCAGCCGGTCGGCCTGCCCGGTTGCGTCGCCCATATTGGCGGCCGCCTGCACGGTAACGCCGACGCCATCGGCCTTGGCTTGCTCCTCGATGCCCTTCTGCATGTACTGGAAGAAGGGGTTGTCGAGACCCTTGACGATGGCCGCGACTTTCGTCGCGTCTTGGGCCTGGGTGGGCATGGAGACGATGGTTGCGAACAGACCTGCGCCAAGCGCCAGGCCATTGAACATACGCATGCTTCTTCCTCCTCCTAAATGTTGGTTGTGTCGCAATTAACCCGTTCGGCGAACGGAATGGCTGTGCAGGGCGCGACGAAGGCCGGCCCGGCGCTTGCGATGGCAGACAGCCGACCGATCGACGATTGCCGTGCAGCTCGCTGCTTCAAGACCCGTTCCGGGCCATTTTCCGTGTCAGGCATTTCTCCTCCCAGAGCGCTGGCCAAGGCCTCGCCAGCATTATCGCATGTTTTAGAAAAATTTGACATGCGTCAAGTTTTAAAATGGTGTGCAGCGGTTTTGATGTGCTGCGATGCAGCAGAAATCGACACTGTAGGGGTCGAAGCAGGCTCGATGCGCGGCGTCGTCAGTTCTCTGGTTTCAAACTATGAGCCCACGGCTCACGCCGATTGCAGAGACGCCAGCGCCGGACCATCGGTGCGAAACAGGTGGCAAGCCGATGGCAAGATGTCGAGCGCGATCGGGCTGTGCAACGGCGTCCTGTCGCCACCTTCCGCCTGCACCACCAGCGTGACCTCGGGCGCGACCTCGACATGAAGGATGGTCAGGCTGCCAAGCCGCTCCGCCAGCACGGCTCGCCCCTTGAATTGTCCGTTGGCCGAGATGCGGAGATGTTCCGGCCGCATACCGAGCAGCAGCTCGTCGCCAGATTTGCTTGCACCGGCGGCAACCGGGACGGTCAGCGCCTGGCCGTCCGGCAAGGTAACGGAAACGCCTTTGGGGCCAGTCGCGACCACTTTCAGCTTCAACAGATTCATCTTCGGCGAACCGATGAAGCCGGCGACAAAAATGTTGGCCGGCCTGATATAGAGATCGAGCGGCGAGCCGACCTGTTCGATGCTGCCACCGTTCAGCACGACGATCTTGTCGGCCATGGTCATGGCCTCGGTCTGGTCGTGGGTGACATAGATCATGGTCGCGGCCAGGTGCTCATGCAGGCGCATCAGCTCGAGCCGCATGCTCACCCGCAAGGCGGCGTCGAGATTGGACAGCGGCTCGTCGAACAGGAACACTTTGGGATTGCGCACGATGGCGCGGCCGATGGCGACACGCTGCCGCTGGCCGCCCGAAAGCGCCTTCGGCCGCCGGTGGAGAAGATGCGAAAGCTGCAGCACCTCGGCGGCCTCCCGCACCTTGCGTTCCTTTTCCGCGGCGGAGACGCCGGCGATCTTCAGCGCAAAGCCCATGTTCTCGGCCACCGTCATGTGCGGATAGAGCGCGTAGGACTGGAACACCATGGCGAGCCCACGCTCGGACGGATCGATGTCGTTGGCGCGCACGCCATCGATCAGCAAGTCGCCGGCGGTGATCTTTTCCAGGCCGGCGATCATGCGCAGCAGCGTGGACTTGCCGCAGCCGGACGGGCCAACGAAGACGACGAATTCGCGGTCCTCGACGTCCAGGTCAAGGCCCTTGATGATCTCGACGGATCCGTAGGACTTGCGCGCGCCGCGCAGCTTGAGCTCAGCCATGGCTTGTCTCCCTGGCGCCGGCACGCTCGGTCGCATTGTCCTTGTTGTCCTCATCCTGCGCCATCGCCAACGGCGCGCCCGGTTCGCCTTCCCACAGGATCAGGCTGGCCGCGCCGATCAGTCCGGCGCGGTCGCCAAGCTGCGCCGGCACGATCGGCACGTCCCGGTAGGCCAGCATGGCCCGCTGCTCGACGGTTGCCCTGATGGTTGGAGCCAACAGGTCGAAACCGTTCGCAAGACCGCCGCCCATGACGATCAGGTCCGGCGAATAGAGGTGAAGCAGGTTCGTGAAGCCGATGCCGAGCCACCTGGCTTCCGCCTCGATCAGCTCGAGCGCACTGATATCGGCGGCACGTGCGGCCTCGACGACGTGCCTGGCCGAAACGTCGCCATCGGCCGAAAGGCGCCTGAGCAGGGAGCCGTCGCCTGGCGCTGTCAGCGCCGTGGCACGCCGCCCGAGCGCGGTTCCGGAGGCGACCGCCTCGAAACAGCCGACAGCGCCGCAGAAGCAGCGGTCGCCCTCTCCGGTGATGGTCATGTGGCCGATCTCGGCGGCAAGCCCGCGCCGGCCGTGATAGATGTGGCCGTCGGCAACGACCCCGCCGCCGATGCCGGTCGATACGGTGACGAACACCAGCGACCCGGTGCCCAGGCCGGCGCCGAAGCGCCATTCGCCCAGCGCGGCCGCATTGGCGTCGTTTTCCAGCCGCACCGGCAGGCCGAAATGCTTGCCGAGAATGTCGATCAACGGCACGTCGTGCCAGCCGGCCAGCGTCGGCGGTGCGATCACGATCCCAGCCTTGGGATCGAGCGGTCCCGGCGCGCCGATGCCGATGCCGACGACATCCGCTTGTGGGCGCTGTGTCAGAAGAGCCCCGGCCAGTGCGATGATCTGCCCGATCACCGTATCCGATCCCGCGATCGCCATCGTCGGCGCCGAAACCTGCGCGACAACGCGGCCGCCGCTCTCGACCAGCGCGCCGCGCAGCTCCGTTCCGCCGAGATCGAAGGCGAGGGCCAGTCTTGTCATAAGGCGGCGACCTTCAGCCCATGCAGCCAGGCCATGCGCTGCGCGAGGTCGGGGTCGCCGAATGCCAGCGATCCGAGCACCACCGTCTCGGCCCCGGCGGCGCGCAGGCGCGGCACCGTCTCGTGGCGGATGCCGCCGTCGGCAGCCAGGATGATGTCCGCCTCCCGGCCGGCTTGCCGCACCAGTGTACGCGCCTCTATCAGGCGTGGGCAGGCCTGGTCGGAAAGGCTCTGGCCCTTGACGCCAATGGATGTGCCAAGAAGCGTCACAAACGCGACTTTCGGCAGGAATGGGGTGACTGCAGCGACCGGCGTTTCCAGCCTGAGCACCACGCCGGCCTCGGCGCCGAGCTCATGCGCCAGCCGCACGGCGCGCAGGCCGGCCTCGCCGTTTTCGGCGTGCACACTGATCAGGTCGGCGCCGGTCTCGATGAACTGACGCGTCTGCTCTTCGACGATCTCGGCTTCGACCATCAGGTGCACATGGATCGGCCTTGCCGTCAGCCTGGCGATCCGCTTCACCAGATCCGGGAAGAACAGGAAGCCGGGGGTGAAGCGGGCGTCTGCGACGTCAATGTGATGCAGGTCGACATGAGGTTCTATGCGCTTCAGGTCGCGCTCCATATTGGCAAGGTCCGCCGACCACAGCGAAAACTCGCCGAGCAGCCGGTTGCGCGGCAAGGCGGCGATGGCAGCGGGGCCGGACAGGGTTTTCATCGTCATGACGGAATGAGGCTCCGGATGTTGAAGTGGGCGTGAAGGAAGGTCGTGATCTCGGCCTGCAGCTCGGCGAAATGCCTGACACTGTCGAGCGCCTTGGGAGAGATTTCGGCAAAGGTCGCGCCGGAGATGGCCGCCGCGAGCGTATGGGCCGCCGACAGCGGATGCACCGCATCCATGGCATTGCCGATGACCAGCGTGGGAATGCCAAGCACCGCGGCGTCACTCGCGGAAACGCCTGGGCCGTCGGCGGCAATGTCGGCGAGGACCTGCGCGAATGGCGCGGCGTCGAGCCGGTCGAAATAGCCGAACAGCGAGGCAAGGTTGTCGGGCGCGTCGCGCTGCAGGCGCGCGGAGGTTTCCGATTGCGCGAAGATCGTCCTGGCCTTGTCGGGGCCGTGACTGAGAATGAGGCCGGCAGCCTCGGCGATCGGCCGCATGTTGTCAGGCGCACTGTCGAACGCCCAGGCCGGCCGCACCAGCAGCAGGCCCGCGACACGGTCCGGATGACGGCAGGCGAGGCGGGTTGCAATTGCGGCGCCCATGGAAATGCCGCCGGCGACGAACCGATCGAGGTCGGCCTGATCGGCGGCGGCTAGAACATCATCCGCGAACATGCTCAGGGAGAACGGGCGACTGCTGCCGAGCCCAGAGGCACCGTGCCCGCGGCATTCCAGCGTGAGGCGCCGCAACCTCGGCCCGGAAGGGAAAGCCTGGGCGACCTGCGCCTCGCCACCGCCCAGCCCGTGCTGAAAGATGACCGCAAGCCCGTCGCCATGCTCGGAGACTTGAAGCGCGGCGTCATCGCGAAGCAGAGTTGCAAGACGCGCCATCAGATCAGCCCCTTGAGGAAGTGGGCAACCTCGGGCGCTTCGTCGGCTGAAAGGCCGTGCGTGACCAGCGCCCCGTCGAAGCCTGATACCTTTAGGCGGGCAACAAAATCCACAAAGTCGACAACGCCCCGGCCGGCCGTAGTGAAGCGGCCATCGGCTAAACGGTCCTTGGCATGGGCCATGGCGACATGGCCGGCTGTGTGCTCGACCGCAGCGGCCACGATGGCGCGTGCTTCGGCGGGGCTCGCCTGCTCGAACAGGTTCGCCGGATCGAGCACGATGCGCAGCCGTCTCGAGCCCATGCTGGCGATGAGGCGCATCGCGTCCGACGCCGAGGTGACGATGTTGGCCTGTTCGGGCTCGATGCCGAGATCGACGCCGTGGCGCTCAGCGAATTGCAGCGCCTTTTCGACCTCGCTCGCCATGTCGTCCCATGCCTCAGGGGCAGCATTCTCGGGGTGATACGCCCACTGATCGTCCGCGTTGCGTGTTCCCGTGCACAGCGTGACCAAGGGAACGGAAAGGTCTGCCGCAGCCTTGATCACCACGCCAAGCCGGCGCAGGCCGTCATCGCGCACCGTCCTGTCGGGATGGGCCATGTTGTAGGTGCCCGAGAGCGCCGCCAGGGTGACGCCGGAAGCATTCGACGCGGCCGCGATGGCGCTGATGCCATCGTCAGGGACCGCATCCGGCATCGACGGCAGGCCGGCGCAGGCCAGGTTGAACTGGGTAACGGCAAATCCCGCGTCGCGGACCGCTGCCAGCACGCCGGCCGGCTCGCTCCCAGGGAAAGTCTTGGCGAACACCCCGATCTGCATCAGACCGCTCCCGTGACGGAAGCGATCTCAACGCGATCACCGGTTTCGACCGAGCGGGCGATCGCCACCATGGCGCGGATCGAGGCGAGGCCGTCCTCGACGTTGGCGCCGCGCATCAGCTTGCCGTCAAGGACGGTCTCGGCGAGGCTTTCGAGCTGGCGCCTGAAGAAATGCCCGTCGGCGCCCAGCGGCTTTCGCCACGTCGCATCCTTCTCGTGAAAGATATCGACCTCGCTCGCCCGGAAATACCACGGATTGAAGGTCTTCGCGATTACCGAGCCGTTCTCGCCATAGAGCTGGAAGCCCTCGTGCCAGTCCATGCGGACAGCCACGGTGAGATCGAGATGGCCAAGCGCGCCGTTGGCGAACTCGGTTTCGACGAACCAGCAATAGGCGCCGAAACGCTCGTTGAGGCGGGCGCGCAGCGCGACGATCTCACCGCACAGGAAGCGCGCCGTGTCGACGAGGTGGGAGCCGTGCGCGAGCATGAAATACTGCCTGAGATCGGCCTTCGGATTGCCGCCAGGTTTCCTTGCCAGCTTGCTGGTGACGGGCAGCGGCTGGACCGCGTCGGTGTTGGTGTAGCGATGGGTGGAATCGCAATACCAGGCTTTTAGCGCCAGGATCTCGCCGATCTCGTCGCGGACGAAATCGCGCGCCGCTTCCAGCGCCGGGTCGAAGCGCTTCATGTGACCGACCTGCAGCACCCTGCCGGAGCGTTTAACCGCCTCGGCGAGCGTTTCGCCTTCCTCGACCGAGACGCCGATCGGCTTTTCGCACAGCACGTGCTTACCGGCCTCGAGCGCCTTGATCGACATCGGAACGTGGTAGGCGTCGGAGGTTGCGACGATCACCGCCTCCAGCTGCGGGTCGGCGAGCATCTCATCGTAGTCGGCGTACATCTTCTCGGGTTCATAGGTCGCGCCCATGCGCGCCAGAAGGTCGGGGGCGGCATCGCAGATCGCATAGAGATCAGCGTTCCTGGCCTTCACGCAGGATTCGAGATGGGCGAACTGCGCGATCGGCCCGCAGCCGAGCACGCCGACACGAAGGCGACGGTCTTGCTTCCGGATCATGATCTCTTCCTCACGCGCCGTAGTCCCGCATGGTCTGGCGGTTGGTCTTGACCGCGGCGGCCGGATCGGCGGCGGCGGTCTCGGATTCCTCTTCCAGCACCAGCCAACCGTTGAAATGTGGCGCGGCACCGGCGACATCCATCACAGCTTGGGTGTCGCAGACGCCCTTGCCGAGCATCGCCCATTTGCCGCCGGCATCGACGTCCTTCAGGTGGATGTAGCGGATGCGGTCCCGATATGTGGTGAGCGTGTCGATCATGTCTTCATGGCCGCGCAAGATGTGGCCGGTGTCGGGCACCCAGCCGACGAGCGACGGATCGATCAGTGCGAAAATCCGGTCGTAGTCGGCACGGTCGAATAGCAGCGTGTTGTGGTGGGAACTGGGATGGACGGCGATGTCGACGCCAGCCTTGCGCCCGAGTTCGCCGGCCCTGTTGTAGACCTCGGCCGCGATGGCAAACTTGTCGTCACGAGGTCCTTCGGAAACGGAGGTAGCCGAGCCCATCGAGACGAGCGCGCCAGGAAATGCGGCGGCGAAATCGATCCAGCGCTGCGCCGTTTCGAGGTCGGCGCCGATATTGTCCTTCAGCGTGAAGCCGCTATTCGAGCCGAAAGCGAAGGAGACGAGCGTCAAGCCAGCCGACTCCAGCGCCATGGCGAATTCAGCCGGCCTGTCGGCATAGCGGCCGATCATCGTGTCGGTGATCTCTATGCCGGCATAACCACCGTCAGCGATCGCTTTAAGCAGATCGTCCGGACCGCCGGCAAAACCGCCTCCGAGCATTTCCCACGTAAAAGTCTGGCAGCCGACTTTCAGGTCTTTCACGTTCATCCTTTCATTCCTTGATGCCGCCCTGCGTCAGCCCTTCGATGATGTGCCGCTGGAAGAACAGCACCAGCACGATCAAAGGGACGGTGACGACGGCCGAAGCTGCGGCGATGTCGCCCCAGGGCACATAATAGAGGTTGGTGAAGTTGGCGATGCCGACGGGGATCGTCTGGCGATCGATGTTGGAGGTGAAGGCGAGGGCGAACAGGAATTCGTTCCATGCGGTGATGAAGGCGAGCAGGCCTGTGGTCACCAGGCTGGGCAGCGACATCGGCAGGATGATGTGCCAGAGCAGGCCGGGAACGCTGACGCCGTCCATGCGCGCCGCCTCGTCGATCTCGCGCGGCAGCGTTTCGAAATAGCCGAACAGCACCCAGGTGACGAGCGGCAGCCCGAGCGCCAGATAGGTGATGATCAGCGCCGTGTAGGTGTCGAGCAGGCCGAGATTGGTCGCCACCAGATAGAGCGGCCCGACCAGTGCGATCTGCGGAAACATCGACACCGAAAGTATGGTCATCAAGATACCGAAGCGGCCCTTGACGTTGAGCCGCGACAGCGCGAAGGCGGCCAGCGACCCGACGAAGAGGCACAGGAATGTCGTGGCCAGCGAGACCACCAGCGAATTCCAGACATAGCGGTGCAGCTGCTTCTCGATGAAGGCGTTGTAATAGTGCTCGAGCGTAAAAGGCGCGGGCATTAGCGATGGCGAACCTGATGTCAGCGCCTTGTCGAGCTGGAACGATGTCGAGAACTGCCAGAGGAATGGGCCACCCGACCAGACAAGGATGAGCAAGGCGCCAAGATAGATGGCGATCGTCTGCAGCGATGAACGCGTGTCGTTCATTGCGCCCTCCTGATCTGCCTGATGAGATAGAGGCAGAATACCAGTGCGATGATGCCTTCGGTGACGAACATCGCCGTCGAGACGGCGGAGCCATAGCCGAATTGCAGCGTCGAGAAGAGCACCTTGTAGGACC
>NZ_RZSW01000870.1:0-1764 GCF_003997375.1 Mesorhizobium sp. M5C.F.Ca.IN.020.29.1.1
GGCCGGAGCCGCTCATCGCTGCTGGTGGGCGGCGCTTCTACAATGGCGAGCAGATGATCGAGCTGCGGCACTACCTTGATAAGTACGGCCGATCCGACGCCAAGAAATATGTCCCCTTCCGCAAGCCGGGCGAGAAGCTCCAAGTCGTTGCCGTAGTCAATTTCAAAGGTGGCTCTGGAAAGACCACGACCGCCGCACATCTGGCGCAGCATCTTGCGTTGACCGGGCACAGGGTCTTGGCGATCGACCTCGACCCGCAAGCATCCCTTTCGGCATTACATGGCTTCCAACCGGAGCTCGACGGGAATCCATCGCTCTACGATGCAATCCGATATGACGAGAAGCGACAGCCGATCGCGGAAGTGATATTGCCTACGAACTTCCCTCTGCTCGAGATCATTCCAGCCAACCTCGAATTGCAGGAATACGAGTTCGACACTCCCCTCTCTATGCAGACCTCTAATGAGGGCAAGAGGTTCTACAGCCGGCTCGGTCGATCACTGGAGGAGGTGGATGATCGCTTCGACGTCGTAGTCATCGACTGCCCGCCGCAGCTCGGATTCCTCACACTCACAGCGTTGACGGCCTCAACCTCGGTCCTCGTCACGGTTCACCCGCAGATGCTCGATCTGATGTCGATGAGTCAGTTCCTCCTCATGTTGGGCAACTTCGTCAGATCCATCCGGGAGAAGGGAGCGCCGGTAAAGATTGACTGGCTCCGCTACCTGATCACCCGATACGAGCCGTCTGATGTGCCCCAGACTCAGATGCTGGGATTCATGCAGTCTATCCTGGCGGAGGAGATTCTGAAGAACCCGATGGTCAAGTCGACGGCGATTTCCGATGCCGGACTAACCAAGCAGACGCTGTACGAGGTCGAACGCGCCAACTTCAATCGCGACACCTACGACCGGGCAATCGAAGCCTTGGACGCGGTGAATTTCGAGATACAGGGCCTGCTACATCGAGCTTGGGGGCGTCTATGATGTTGACTGCCGTCAATACGGACCAAAAGCGCGGTGTTTTCAAGAGCATAGCAGAGATCATGAGGCTGAGCGATGGCTCGTAAGAACCCCTTCGCCAACATACTGGACCACAACGACAGGCCTGCCGAGCGCTCCGTAGTCGAATACGCCGCGAGGGGCGCGTCTCGGTCGATTCTCAGTACGTTGGACGACATGGCGGCGCGCGCCGACAAGCTCGCTGCCGGCGAAACCATCGTCGAGCTGGAGCCTGACATGGTCGACGCCTCCTTCGTGCGAGACAGACGGGCAAGCAACGAACAGGAGTTCAACGAGCTGGTGGAGGCAGTCCGCGAGAACGGCCAAAACTCCCCTATTCTGGTTCGGCCGCACCCAAAATCCGCGGGCCGCTACATGGTGGTGTTTGGGCATCGGCGCCTCGATGCCGCCAAGGCGCTTGGGCGCAAAGTTCGCGCTGTCGTCAAGGAGATGGAAGACCGCGAACACGTCCTCACGCTCGGGCAGGAGAACTCGGCTCGGGCGAACGTGCCATTCATCGAGAGAGCGCTCTTTGCCGCCGACCTCGCACGTCTCCACTACGACGAGGACAACGTGACCATTCTCAAGGCGCTTTCGATCGATCGTACGACGCTGTCGAAGATGCTGTCGGTGGCAAGCCTGCCGGCACGGGTTCTTGATGCAATCGGCGAAGCAAAAGGCATCGGCCGCGATCGGTGGTATGAGCTTAAGCTGCTCATGGACAAGCCATCAAACCACGACATTGCCTTCGAGGTGATCAAGG
>NZ_RZSW01000871.1:0-1763 GCF_003997375.1 Mesorhizobium sp. M5C.F.Ca.IN.020.29.1.1
CAGCAAGCGTAGAGCACCGCGCGCTTATCGGAGTGTCGTCCATGGCCCTTACCAACAGTGGTAGTGAGGCAGAACCAGTCGAACAATCAAGCCATCCTGAGGTCGAAAAGCACAGCACCAAGGTTTTGATGCTGGGCGCTCTCGGCGTGGTCTACGGCGATATCGGCACCAGCCCGATCTATGCGCTTCGCGAAGCACTGCATGCTTCGTCCGGCACCGATCCGCGCAGTGCCGTTCTGGGCATTCTGTCGCTGATCGTCTGGGCACTGACGATTATCGTGACAATCAAATACGTCGCCTTCGTGCTTCGGGCGGATAACAAGGGTGAAGGCGGTACCCTGTCGCTTATGGCGCTGGCCCGGAAAGCTTATCCGGCTGGTTCCGGCATCATTCTTGCCATTGGTCTCTGCGGAGCCGCACTGTTTTTCGGCGACGCGATCATAACGCCGGCCATCTCGGTGCTTTCAGCGGTGGAAGGCCTGAGCGTCGTGACCCCGGCGTTCGATCCGTACGTGGTTCCCATTACATTGGTGATTCTTGCCGTCTTGTTTGCCGTGCAGCGCTTCGGGACCGGTAGAGTGGCCTCCGTTTTCGGGCCGGTGACGGCGCTCTGGTTCCTGGCGATCGGCATTGCCGGATTGGTGCATATTCTTGACGATGTGTCGGTGCTTTTGGCAATCAACCCCTACTATGCGGTCGCCTACCTTGCCGAAGCCAAAACGGGTGCATTTCTCACAGTCGGTGCGGTTTTTCTGGCGGTTACCGGTGCTGAAGCGCTTTACGTCGATCTCGGGCACTTCGGTCGCCGTCCAATCGTGCTAGCCTGGTTCTGGATCGTCTTCCCCTGCCTGCTACTCAGCTATTTTGGGCAAGGCGCGTTCGTTCTTGCTCACGGGGGGCTGCCCGACAATCCGTTTTTCCAGATGCTGCCAGATTGGGCACTGATACCGATGGTCGGGCTCGCCACAGCAGCGACTGTCATCGCCAGTCAAGCCGTTATCTCCGGGGCGTTTTCGCTGACCAGGCAGGCGGTGCAGCTCAATCTTCTGCCCAGAATCGAAGTTCAGCATACTTCCGAGATGCAACTCGGCCAAATTTACATGCCACGCGTGAATCTCATTCTCGCGCTCGGCGTAATGCTGCTGGTCGTCGGCTTTGGCAGTTCGAGTTCCCTGGCTTCCGCCTATGGAATTTCGGTGACAGGCGAAATGCTGATGACGACTATTTTGCTATTCGTGGTGATGCGGTGGCAATGGAAATGGCAGACCGCACTCGCTGCGGCGCTTGCGCTGCTCTTTGGCACGATAGACACCGGCTTCTTCCTGGCAAATATCGTGAAATTCGTGGAAGGCGGATGGGTTTCGATCGCCGTTGCCTGCATCATGGGGCTGATCATGGGGACCTGGATACGCGGGAGTCGCTATCTATTCGACAAGACGCGCCGGAACGAAATTCCGCTCGATTTCCTTGCCGGCAATTTGTTGAAGAAAAAGCCGCAGCTGGTGTCCGGTACGGCCGTGTTCCTGACCAGCGATCCCGTCAGCGCGCCGACCGCGCTGATGCACAGCCTGAAGCATTATAAGGTGTTGCACGAACAGAATGTCATCCTCTCGGTGGTGACGGCGCAGCAGCCCGTGGTGCCCGACAGCGAGCGGGTCAAGATGGAAACGATCAACGAGCTGTTCATGCGGGTGACGCTGACCTTCGGCTACATGGAACAGCCCAACATCCCGCGTGCGCTGGCGATCTGCCGCAAGCAGGGC
>NZ_RZSW01000872.1:0-1763 GCF_003997375.1 Mesorhizobium sp. M5C.F.Ca.IN.020.29.1.1
CGCCAGCACCGACCGCACGGTCAAGCTCTGGGATGTCGACGGCAAGCGCCTGATCCGCACCCTCGGCGTCCACAAGGACATGGCGCGGACCGCGCTTTTCCTGCCCGATGGGGCGCGGGCGCTGACCGCGGGCGACGATGGCGAGATCGTGCTGCGCCAGCTCTCCGATGGCGCTGTGCTGCATGTGTTCTCGTCAGGCCAGAACGGCGGCGTCAACAAGCTGGCGATCAGCCCCGACGGTAAACGTGCCGTCAGCGGGCACGACACCGGTAGGGTCATCGTCTGGGATATCGAGAAAGGTTCGGTGCTGCATGTGGCGCCGGGGCACGACTGGTCGATCAGCGGGGTCGCCGTCTCGCCGGACGGCACACGCGCGGTCAGCGGCAGCATCGAGGGCACGCTTAAGCTATGGGACATCGGCACCGGCAAGCAGCTGCGCAGCTGGCACGGGCACGAGCGTGGCCCCTATGGCGTGGTGTTCATGGCCGATGGGCACCATCTGATCACCGGCAGCGGCGATTATACGATCAAGCTCTGGGATCTCGACAGCGGCCGCGAAGTCCGCCGCCTCGAGGGCCATTCTGGCACGGTCTATGCGCTGGCGCTGTCGGCCGACGGCAAGCGGCTGCTGTCCGGCTCGCTCGACGGTACGGCACGGCTGTGGGACATGGAAACAGGCAGCGAGACCGCCCTGTTCGACAGCCGGTCCGGCCCGGTCTACGCGGTGGCGTTCGCCGCCGACGGCACGGTGCTGACCGGCGGCTACGACCGCACAATTTGGGATTGGCCGGCGGGCGGCGGCGCCGGCGTAGTGCTCTTCGCCGGCGCGCCGGAGTGATCAATTTCCTGACCGGAGCTTGAGCAGCCCCCTCTGAAGGGTCGAGACCTATACAAAATCGATGTAAGGCCTCATCGTCGCGCAGGCGCAGGAACACCATGACCGATCTCCACATCGACGAAGCCTCGATCGAGCAGTTGCGGCAAGCGCTGGAGGACGGCACGGTCACCAGCGTCGAGCTGGTCGGCGCCTGCCTGCGCAGGATTGCGCATTACGACCGCCATGGCATCACCCTCAATGCCGTCCCCGTGCTCAATCCCGAAATGTTCGAGGAGGCGGCCGCGTCCGACCAGCGCCGCAGGAATGGTGCCGTGCTCAGCCCGTTGGACGGCATCCCCTATACCGCCAAGGACAGCTACAAGGTATCGGGCCTGACGGTGGCCTCCGGCTCGCCGGCCTTCGAGCATCTCACGGCGAGCGAGGACGCCTTCACCATTGCGCGGCTGCGGGCCGGCGGCGCGGTGCTGATCGGGCTTACCAACATGCCGCCGATGGCTAATGGTGGCATGCAGCGCGGCGTCTACGGCCGGGCGGAAAGCCCCTACAATGCCGATTACCTGACCGCCGCCTTCGCCTCGGGCTCGTCGAATGGTTCCGGCACCGCGACCGCCGCCAGCTTCGCCGCCTTCGGGCTCGGCGAGGAGACATGGTCGTCGGGCCGGGCGCCGGCGTCGAACAACGCGCTGGTCGCCTACACGCCGTCGCGCGGCGTCATTTCCGTGCGTGGCAACTGGCCGCTGGTGCCGACCATGGACGTGGTGGTGCCGCATACGCGCAGCGTTGCCGACATGCTCGAACTGCTCGACGTGATCGTCGCCGACGACCCGAACACAAGAGGCGATTTCTGGCGCGCGCAGCCCTGGGTGGCGCTGCCGACGAGCTCCGATGTCAGACCGCCACGCTATACCGGCCTCACGCTGGAGGG
>NZ_RZSW01000873.1:0-1762 GCF_003997375.1 Mesorhizobium sp. M5C.F.Ca.IN.020.29.1.1
GATTTAAGTTACCTTTTCCATTTTTATCAAGGCTAATTCCTAGCTCCGTTCCTAACGTCCACAAACGATGAAGGCCCAAATCAACGCCGCTAACAACCGTGCTTGGCCTTTGATGGTCCGCATTGTCGCAATTTGCGCCGCATCGCCACTGATCATTCGGCCCTCTAATGACCCGCCTGTCTTTTGCGGGAGAGCTTGAAAGCGCCGCCGACCGCATCGCAGCTATGTCGCGGGGCGGATCTGCAGATCATCCTGCGCCGCGCCGCATTGATGCTCAGAAACGTTGCCGGCGTGCCGCTGGAGCCCTCGACGGAGGACGCTCTAAACTCCATCGCGGCCGAAATGAAATTGGCCGGTCGGACCTCATTCAGATCGTGCCGCGCGAGTGGCTGGAAACCAACGCCTATCTGCCAGTCCGAACGATCGATGAGGAAAGCGAGACGGCAGCGCGTAGGCTGGGACGCGACTGCAGAAGACCCGCCGCTACATTTGCGAAGCGACGGGCCTCCGCCCCCCGAAGGCTCGCTGGTCAGGCCCAGCGGCCTCCCCCGCAACCAAAGTCGCTGGGCCGCCCCGCTCGGCTCCGCTAGTCAGACGAGAGCTTCCCATTGAACCGATCTCCATCTATCGGGCTGGGCAGCTACATCATAGGCGAACGAATCCTATAAGCGGTAGATGATCGGAGGCGACCCGCGAAAGCGGCGTGTCATGGGCTTCGACGGTTGAGATCATTCCGTGTCGATTTGCCATGATCCGGTCGAGCGACAGCAGCGGCAGACGCGATGGAAAGGTGGGGACCGCCGGCGGCGCGGGACCGAAAGTCGTGTGCAGCGTGTTCAGCGCGGAACGGTTTCCGAGTCGCCATTCGTTCAAATCGCCGAGCAGCAGTGTTGGTTTTTCGTCCGGTCTGTTCATGATTTCGAGCACGACACGGGCCTGTTCGGAGCGCGATCGGCGTAGCAAGCCGAGATGGGCTGCGATAATGCGCAGAGTTCGTTTCTCGTCCAGATCGATTTCGGCAACCAAGGCTCCGCGCGGCTCCAGCCCCGGGAGCTTTATCTGATGGACATTGCGAACGATGCCCCGTTTGAAAAGCAGAACGTTGCCGTGCCAGCCGTGCCCTTTGCCGTTTCCGGACACCGGCACCGGCACCAGGCCCGTTTCCAATTCGAGACGCAGCAGATCCAGAAGGCCGGCACGATCTCCAAAGCGATTGTCCGCTTCCTGCAACGCAATGACATCCGGGGCGATTTCCCGGATGACGCGACCGATTCGTTCGGGATCGAACTTTCTGTCGACGCCCACGCATTTGTGAACGTTGTAAGATGCGACCAGAGTCCCCGCGGGGCGTGTCCCTTCTGACGGCGCAGCCTTCGCCTTCTGCTTTTTTCTGTCGCGAATGGATTTGAGCACACTTGCAGGAAAGCTATGTCCAATTCTTTGCATGAATCTGCTGCTCGTCCTCACTACCTTCAAGACTTAGCTTTGTCTCACTCAAATAGGATCTGCAATCGCTGCTTCCCCTGCCCTGACGAGATGCGGCGCTTAAAAGGAGCGATGGCTGCGTCGCCCGAATTTCCCCCGGCAGAACGAGAAAGCCTCTAAAGGTAGGGCGATCCCAGCCACAACACTCGGTCGAACAGGCGGACGATAAATGGCCGGGCCCTCAAGGTTTCGATCGTTACAGACGCGGCGGAGGCGATTGCCGATCCGATCCGCGCTTCAATCTCCGCGGCAAAGCCTGCATCAAGAACCTCTATAT